>NZ_JVPL01000289.1:0-42087 GCF_001054655.1 Bacillus sp. 220_BSPC | reverse complement strand
GGCGGTCCGGGGAGCCTCCTCGGCGCTTTGCGCCTGCGGGGTCTCCCTTGGACGCGTATTCCCGCAGGAGTCTCGTACCTTCCGTTCCAATCAGATCTCCATGAAATCTAAGATGGAAACCCGATTGCCCACACGTTTTGAGGATTTTATACTGTGACCGTTGATTTCCTCTCCAGGCACTCGCTTTCCGCGGGCGGTCCGGGAGCCTCCTCGGCGCATTTGCGCCTGCGGGGTCTTCCTTGGACACGTATCTCCCGCAGGAGTCTCGTACCTTCCGTTCCAATCAACTTTGTTTTAATATTTAGATAGAAAGCTTTTTACCTACAATCTTGTTTAGGACTTCCCTTTTTATTCAAATGAATCAGCGAACATAATAGGAATCGGTGATTGATAGCTGTTTCACCAGACGTCTTCATCTATGTATTTTGCAGTACCATCATACTCTATTAGGGTTGTAGCCATAGGGTTCCTTGGTGACATAAACGAATGTTCCCTTCCTTTTTAAGGGGCAGTAATCTCTTTTTTTCTACATCGCAGTGTTCCTTACACCCTTCAATCAGTACAAAAAAAGAGCCTGACACAAGTGTCAGACCCTTCTTGTTAGGCTAACTATTCAATTAACGAAGTAACTGAAGAACGCCCTGCGGTTGCTGATTGGCTTGAGCTAGCATTGCTTGAGATGCTTGCGCCAAGATAGAGTTTTTAGTTTGCTCCATCATAGTTTTAGCCATATCAGTATCGCGAACACGTGATTCAGCAGCTGTCAGGTTTTCAGAAGAAGTACCTAAGTTGTTGATCGTATGCTCTAAACGGTTTTGGTTAGCACCTAGTTTAGACCGTTCAGCTGATACAGTATCAATTGCAGTTTGGATTTTTGTGATAGCAGCTGATGCGTTTTTAGCATTAGAAACATCCAGACCTTTTTCAACGCCTGTAGAATCTGTACCATTGCTCACATTAGCCTTAGCTGTAAAGCCATCACCAGTTCCCGTTAATTTAAGGGCACTTGCACGCATATCACCAATTTCAAGTGTCAGGCTTTGGTTTTCGTTAGCACCGATTTGGAATTGAAGTCCTGAACCAGCTTCAACAGCTTCTTTAGCTTTTACTTCAGCAGATCCCACTACAGTTTCAGCAGCATCTACAGATAGACCGCCAGTTCCAGTGATAGTTGCTGCAGTTGCAGATTCAGTTCCAGGTTTTTGTTCTAGTTTAAGTTGTCCGCCATCTTTAGTTGCAGTGTACTTAGCGCTTAATTCAGCATCTGCACCAATAGCAGCAATTAATCCATCAAGATCAGTGAACTCTCCAGCAGCGGCATCATTAGCTGCGGCAACTGTAAAGGTTTTGCCATCTACTACTACTGTGTCACCTGTATTTGTACTTAATGTACCTGTTGATGTTACGCTTCCGTCCTTAGCAGGAGAAGCTGGTACTGCAGCTTGAGCTACAGTTGCTGAATCCTTAGAACCATTCAATAATTTCTGCGTATTGAATTCAGTAGTATTACCGATACGGTTGATTTCAGATGTTAATGAATCCATTTCTTTTTGGATTTCTCCACGGTCGTTTGTTGTATTTGTGTCCGTTGCTGCTTGTGTAGCAAGTTCACGCATGCGTTGAAGGATGTCAGTCGTTTCGTTTAATGCACCTTCAGCAGTTTGGATTAAAGAGATAGCATCTTGTGAGTTACGGGAAGCTTGATCCAATCCGCGGATTTGTCCACGCATTTTTTCAGAGATTGCAAGACCGGCAGCGTCATCGCCTGCACGGTTGATGCGCATGCCTGAAGCCAGTTTCTCCATTGATTTTGATTGTGCATTCGTTGCACTTGATAATTGACGGTGCGTGTTTAGAGCTGAGATATTGTGATTGATGATCATTTTTGTTTCCTCCTTGAGTCTTAAGTCCCCACGTCCATGTGGTTGTTTACGATGGGAAGTGAATAAGTCGGCCGCCTATTTACTGCTCATCGTTGTATACTTAATATCGACCTGCTTGGAAACATATTTAGCGGATTTTACGATTTTTTCTTGAAATACTCATTTATGCCTTCCAGAAAATTAGTTTCTGTTTTGGAGGCTTTTCTATTTTCCTGCTGAATGGAAAGATAGATTTCCTTCCTATGGATATCGACGTTTTTCGGGGCATTGATACCGAGTTTGATCTGATCCCCTTCAATGGACACGATCGTAATTTCGATATCATCGCCAATCATGATCGCTTCATTCGGTTTTCTGGTCAATACGAGCATCATTTCCCCTCCTGTTCTGCTGGAGGTTCAAACAGTTTGTGCTTTGTACGGTATTCACTAGCATTCATGATGAATTGCTTTCCGACTTTTTTAGTGCCGTTTATGATGATTGGGGCCTGGAGATTCGCCGTCGTTTCATTGAAGGGGTCCTGGATCGTCAAGATGACGAAAGTGATGACTTCCCGTTCCGTTTCTATTTGTAAAGAAGATAACACCTCATCCGTAAGCTTCACTTCGTAATCACAAAACACTTCAAAAGGATCGGTCACAATGAAGGCAAGCTCTTTTGTTTCTATCGATTGCAGGACGAAAAAGGGTGTGTCATCCAAAGCTAGTAAGCAAAACTTTTTTTCTTCTAAAAATCCTGGTATCCCGCTTTCAAATACATAAATCTCTTTCTCTGCCAATTCGAGTTCGCCATGAAATTTTGTTTGTAGGATCATCTATGTTTTCACTTTCCTTTCTCATCCGCATATAAATTGATGAAATCTATATCCAGCGCATTTTTTTGTAGAATTTCGACATACACACTGCCTTGTGTGTATGTATGGTTCACCTTATTGATTTGAGCATCAATGATCGGTTTTTGGGCGGTTGCTTCAATCTTCACTTCCGCTGGCTGGTAGTCAAGCTTCACGCTGAATGGAGAGGGAATCCAGCCGAGATTGAACTGCTTCTCAGGTCCTTTGCTGTTTTGCCTGGCCTGTTCAGCGAGTGCATTACCGCCTTTTTCAATATGCCTCAGCTCCGTCCCCTGCTGGGCACGTCTTGCCATACCCGCCAGCCAATCTTGATATCCCTGCTGCGCAAATTCATCGACTCTTCTTGAGAGGCTTTTCAAATCCATGTCTTCCCTTGCTTGTGACTGATCGATCGTCAGCTTGCCTGGGGTCGTTTGAATCTCCAGGATCGCTTGCGGCTGTTGAATGGATTGGACAGCCGCCTTCTGTTCGATTTGCTGTACAGGTTGCTCTATATTCAATCCAATCTTCATTGGGTTGGTTTGTAATCTAATTTGCGGAATCTGCATCATCAACACTCCTTATAGAAAAAAGCTATCCATTTAAGAATAGCTTAGCGAAGAAAATCCAATAAACTCGGCTGCATGATTTTTGCGCCGATACTTAATGCCGCACTATGGACACTTTCCTGGGTCGTCAAATCCATGATCGCCTTTTCGATATCGACATCCTCATTTTTCGAAAGGATTTCAGTGGCAAATACCTCCTGCTGCTTGAGACGGTCCGTCATCAGCTCAATCCGATTTTGCCTTGCGCCAACCTGTGCCTGCATGCCTAAGAAGGTATTTATCGTTGCGTCAAGTCCTTCCAGCGTGCCAGTCACGTCGCCGCCGTTTTCCAGTGCCTCGATTGTCTGGTCGATGCTTCCGCCGGCAGCTAGTGCATCACCAAAAATCTTGGAACCGTCCGTATTGATTTTAAGGGATATCCCGGAAAACACTTCAAGGTTTATGTCCCCTGTGCCATACACGGTATTTCCATTGCCATCTTTAACGGACGATGGTCTCACATTCGTATCCTGGCCGTTGAAAATATACTTCCCGCCAATCTGTGTGTCGCCAAGAGTTATGAGATGTTCTTTTAATTGTTTAATTTCTTCTGTAATGGTTTTCAGTTGTTCCCCTTCATACGTGCCATTGCTGCCTTGAACGGTTAATTCACGAATCCGCTGCATGGCGGAAACACTTTCAGTAATGGCATCATCCGTGCTGTCGATCCAATTGGTCGCTTCGGCAATGTTACTTTGATACTGCCCTATTTGATTGAGGTTTGTCCGGTACCCCATTCCCATCATGGCCGCAACAGGGTTATCGGATGGCTTGGAGAACTTCTTTTGAGAAGAGACCTGTTCTTGCAGCTTGGACATCTTTTCGTAACTGCTGCTTAAATTGCTCAGCATATTATTGGTTAGCATCGATTGCGTTACCCGCATATTCGTCCCCTCCTATCATCGGCCTGCTGTACCCATTCCGTTTATGATTTTGTCCAGCATTTCATCCATCATCGTCATCATCCTTGCAGATGCGTTGTATGCCTGCTGGAATTTGATCATGTCCGTCATTTCTTCATCAAGGGATACGGAACTGATGGAATCCCTATTTTGGTTAACCGATGCAGCAAGGACGACAGAGTTGGAAAGGTTCTTTTGGGCGCTTTGGGAATCCACACCAAGCTTTCCGATGATACCGGAATAATAGGTGTCGAAGCTTCCCGTCAATTCGTCAGAGTTTTGGTCTTTAGTCGAGTATTCACTGAACGCCTTCTTTTTCAGGTCAGCCAGGAGTTTGGCATTTTCATTATCCCCGGATGCCCCTCCGCTTTTTCCGCCTGCGGCAATTTTTGTGGGATCCTTAACGATTTCACCATTCACCTTGATGCTTTGGGCGGCACTCTTACCAGGTTCAAGTTCAAAGAAGTTCAAAGTTGAAGTGTTGCCATCACCTAAGGCATACCCTTGTTTATGGATGGCATTGAACTCATTCACGAAAGCGGCCGTCATATTATCGAGCTTTTTCAGCATATCAGGATAAGCGCCGCCGGTCGTGCCATCAGCCTTCTTATAGCCGAAGCTTTTGATCAAACCGGACAGTTCCCCCGAGAAATTGTAATCGGTCAATGTTTTCGAACCAAACTTCAATCCGTCCACCATGCCTGTCGTTTTATCATGGCTAACTTCAACTTTCGAAGTTCCCACCATCCCGGTTTGGTTAACAAAAACCAGATTGACGGGCGGCACAAAAGACGAACCGTCTTCTTGCATCAATTCGATGTTGTATAGCCCTGTGGCTACATCGCTGGCTCTGCCGTAATCCGTCGGAATGACGTTATTCACTTTAATGCTGACAAGCTGTGAGAGATTGTCCACGAGCACATCACGGTTATCATAAAGGTCATTGGGGATATAACCATGCGGCTCCACTTTGCTGATCTGTTGGTTAAGCTGATCAATACTGCTGATGAGCGTATTGATTTCGTTCGCTTTGACGTTTATTTGATTTCCGATATCCGTTTGAACGTTCGTTAGCGAGTTATAGTAGTAGTTTAGGGTTTCCGCGACCATGACGCCCGTCGAGGCAGCGACTTCACGCGCCCCGGAGTTTTCCGTATTCGCCGTCAGCCCCTGCAGCGAATTCCAGAACTTCTCCATCGTGGCGGCCAACCCGCTGTCGGTCGGTTCATTCATGACGCCTTCCATTTTCGTCAGGGATTCGCTCATGGCCCCGTAATAACCGATTTTATTACTTTGTGTCCTGTATTGTGCGTCCAGGAAACTGTCCCGGATCCGTTGAACCGTTTCAGCTGCAACCCCTGTCCCGATTTGGCCGGCAACGCGCGGGCTGTTCAAACCGACAGTAGGAAAGCCCGACGTCTGGACCAGGTTGACCCGCTGCCTTGAATATCCTAAAGTATTGGCATTGGCCACGTTATTTCCTGTTGTATACAAGGCCCCTTGAGAGGCGGATAATCCGCGTTTGGCGGTCTCAAGACCCATAAAGGTTGAAATCAATTGCTCGCACCTCCATCTTTTTTCTGTTTCTTATGCTTTGGAATCGAACATTCCCATGCCGATTTTCGTCGTTTTCCCAATCGAATCCCCATAATTCAGGTTCTGGTGCTGAGGTCTCAGCATATCCAAAGAGACATTGATGAATTGAAGGGACTGATAGATCAATTGCTGATTTAAACCGTTCCGCTCCTTCAGCTTTGCCACTTCATCGATCAATGCCGCTTTTAGCATTTCAAGGACTTCCGTTTCTTCTGGTCCTGTCAGTTCCGTCACGGTCTGGATGGTGGCAGGCTGTCCCGCCGTTCCATTGGCTGCAAGAAACTCCTCGACTGCCCTTTCTCTCTCCTTATCCGTCTGACTGATCGCTTTAATATGCTTTTGTTCCGAAATCAGCAGGGCAGTAATCGCCTCGGTATCATTTACTTTCAAAATGGCCGTTTTTCTTATCGCCAATTGATTGAAGCTTTTATGCAGCTTGATCAATTTTTCAAGCGATCCGATGATGTTCCGTGCAGTCATTTCGCTGCCTCCTCCGCTCATAAATGAAGGACGGAAACTGGCTCCGTCCACTTCATTCAAGCTTCTTTTTCATGGAAAATTCATTTCCGGTAAAAATCGATGAGACCCTTAGCCGTTGCTTGTGCATTCAATTTATAATTACCTTTTTCAACCTGGATTTTCAGTTCATCCACTTTTGCTTGTCTTGCAGCAAGAATCGGAGATGATTGCTGCATTTCTTTTGCCGATGAAGAAATTTCAACTTTATCCGAGGATTTGACCTTGGATTCTTTGATATTCCCCGTTTTATTGGTTTGAAGATTATAAGGGTTAACACCCGTCATACCGACGTTATTGATTTTCATATTCCAGATCCTCTCCTTCGGTCGATTTTATAAATCCCATTATGTTTCGATTCCTTAACACATGAAAATGGCTCTGGATTGTGTTATTCTCCCTATCTTTATTATCGACAAGGAACGGATTTCATTAATTGTTTGCTGTAATCTTTCCTTCGACACCCATTGTCGAATATTGTTCTCAATATCGAATATTTTAACAAAAACGGCATCATGTTTCCATGAATGAATTACCCTTTTTGCTCATCCTTCATGTAGTACGTATTTTTTTTATCATTTCCTTGAATTTCAGTCAGGCGCTTTTCTTCATTTTCGAATGCCTGCAAATCCGTACGCAGCGAATCGCCGCATTTGTCGCATAACCTTCCGCTCTTGATGTTGGCGCCGCACTTTCCACAAGGAATTCCGAGATTGGGAAACTGTGAAATTCTCAGCTTTCCGGTTCTAATAAATTTAATAATTAACCTTTCTTCAACGCCGGTTTCCATAACCACCTGCATCATGGACGCCGTTCTATTTGTTTTCTTGCGAATATATGCATACACTTTATCATATTGGGCTTCTTCTTCTTTATAACAGGCATCGCACACATCACGGAACTTTATCATAACGAATAACGAATTACAGTTTGGACAGTTGAATACATCCATCGAGGCCCCTCCTTCACCATCACGGCGATTATTCTTCAGTACTGTATATATCGAATAATCCCGGCGATACTTTAGGAACTTTTATTAAAATAAGCTTTTTCACCTAGCCAGGGTGATGGATGATACTTCTTTGGCCCCAGCCGTTATCAATGCCTTTGCTGCATGCCTGAGAGTTGTTCCTGTTGTGTAAATGTCATCGATGATCAAAATGGATTTATGCTCCAGCAAATCAGATTGCATGACCTGAAAAACCTGCGGTAATGACATTCTCTCTTGACGAGATTTTTTTGATTGTTTTTCGGTATGGATTCTTGTCAAGGTCTCAACCGTATGAAGTCCAACTAGATCTGCCAAAGCCTGTCCCTGGTTGAATCCCCGCTCCTTAAGCCGTTCATCGCTAAGCGGGATGGCCGTTACCAGGTCAAACTCCATGTCTTTTAACCTTTCTTTCAAAAAAGGGACGAAAACCTCAGCTAACGCATAATCACCCCGGTACTTATATTTAGCAATCAGGTCTTTTAAGTATTCATTATAATGAAATAGCGCTATGTTCTTCGACAAATAGCCTCCCCATTCCCTATTCCTTTCCCATCTTGAACAATCGAGACAAAGGCCACCTGTCATATGATCCCCTCCCAGCTCCCTTGAGCACATTGTACATGTTTCTCCGGTTATCCTATTAAGTTTCCCCTCACATCCTTCACAGATTGCCCTTGCCTCGGCCTGTTTAAGCAGGCTCCTCCATGTCAAGTCTTGCTTCATTCCTTCATCACAAACTAGACATCTATTCATCCAGCAGCCCCCTTTTCATGGCATTTTTATTCATCATTTGTATATGGTGGACCGCCTCGGCCATCGCTTCACTTTTACCGTAATGAAAAAAGGTGACCGTCCCGGAAGGGTTCGCAAAGCTTCTCCCTACCCTGCCGGCAATCTGAACGAGAGCACTATCAGAAAACACTTCATGTTCAGCACCGATCACGGCTACTTCCAACCGCTCGATTGTCACGCCCCGTTCCAGGATGGTCGTGGTCAGTAATCCCGGAACGAGTCCATTCCTTAAGGCCATTACTTTTTCCTTTCGATCAGGGTGCCGGGAGTGGACAATCGATAATTCAGGGGACAGCCTTTGAAACAGCGGAAGGACTTGCTCCATCACTCTGATGCTTGGAAAAAACAATAGGAAGGGGATATTCTGGTTAAGGCGCTCACTTACCCATGCGTTGATTTTCGATGGAATCTTTTGTTGAAGGAATAGTTTTTGCCAATTGCCGCTCCACTTCATTTCAGGAACGGGGATTGGCTGGCGATGATAACGGGCCGGGATTATGAAGGCTTTCAATTTGCCGCTTCGGTATAGCCGCTGCATCCTCTTCGAAGGTGTGGCGGTCAAGTAGATGGTTGCCGCGGATACCTTTTTCGATTTATTAACCGCATAATCCAGCGAATCATCCATTGAGTAAGGAAACGCATCGACTTCATCAACGATGATGACATCGAAAGCTTCAATAAAACGGAAAAGCTGATGGGTCGTGGAAACGGTCAGTGGCGAAAAACCATGTCGATCTTCACTGCCGGCATGGAGGGTCGTGACTTCAATGGCAGGAAAAGCTTTTTTTAACCTTGGGGAGAGTTCGAGAACGACATCGGTCCGCGGTGTTGCCAAACAAATCCGTTTCCCGGCAAGCAAGGCTGCCTCAATCGCTGGAAATAATACCTCTGTCTTCCCTGCCCCGCATACAGCCCATACCAGGAATTCATCTTTTCCGTTTACGGCTTCAACGACACAGTCGGACGCATTCTGTTGACCTGCCGATAAAGTGCCTGTCCACCTCATCACATTGTCAGGAATCGTATATTGAATGCCGGGACCTGTCCACCTATAAAGCTTTGCACATTCACTGACCCGTCCCATCATGATGCATGAGCGGCAGTAAGTGCAATCTTGATTGCAAATCTTGCAAGGGAAAGTATAAAACAAGGTTTGATCTTCGTTACCGCAGCGTACACAGTGATAACTGCCGTTCCCGGATTGCACGCCGCAAGTTTCCGAGACATACCCATTCTTGAGGTGCTCTGTGAGGATTTCTTGGGAGAAGGGGATTTCGAAGTCCAAAAGATGTTTACCGGTGAGATGGTTCTGAAGTTCAGGGGAATAAGGCGGGGAAATACTCATTTTTTTCAAACTGCAACCTCCATTTCTTGATAAATTACACTCCCCCTTATCATTCGCTTTTAACTCCCGGATTCCTTTTTGTTCATAAAAAAAACGCCTTTCACTTAGTAAAGGCGTCACAGCTTAAATTTTATACCAGCCCATCCCCATCGAGCCTTCGCCCAGATGCGTTCCGATTACTGGACCGAAGTAGCTGATGTCGAATTCGACATTCGGGAACCGGGCTTCAAGTTCCGCTTTCCACTCTTTAGCTTCACTTTCCCGTTTTGCATGAATGATGACGGCTTTATATTTCTCGCCGCTAGCCGCGTCTTCTCCAAGTAAATCAGCAATCCGTTTCATCGCTTTTTTCCTTGTACGGATTTTTTCGAATGGGACGATGACTTTATCAACAAAATGGAGCACCGGCTTCACTTGAAGCAGACTGCCGATCAAAGCTTGGGCACTGCTTAAGCGGCCGCCGCGCTGGAGATGGGAGAGGTCATCTGCCATGAAGTATGCCTTGACCGATGGTTTCATTTCTTCAAGCCTGGCCATGATTTCTTCTGCACCTTTGCCATCAAGTGCCATCTTTGCCGCCTCGATCACGTAAAACCCCTGTACCATGCAGCTGATTTCCGAATCAAAGGCATGAACCCTGATTCCCTCGACCATTTCACCTGCAGATACCGCTCCTTGATACGTTCCGCTGATGCCGCTCGATAAATGAATGGAAATAACATCATCATATTCTTTTTGGAGTTCCTCGAACTTCTCGACAAACTTCCCGATTGGGGGCTGTGAAGTGGTCGGTAATTTCTCCTGCCTCTTTACTTCCTCATAAAACTCATCCGCAGTAATATCAATTTCCTCCCGGTAAGCTTCATTGGAAAAAATGACATTAAGCGGCATCATATGTATATGTAAACGATCACGCATTTCCTTTGGTATATATGCAGTGCTATCTGTTACGACTGCGGTTTTCATAATAGTACCATCCTTATAAAAATTTACTTCGTATCATATTCAACATTCTATCTGAAAATGCCTTTATTTGCATTAAATAGCTTTTTGAATTACCAAAAATTTGAATGTAATCACATCAAAAAAAATCCAGCCCTTCAGCACGCATTGCGGAATCTGAAGAGCCGGACTTATCGAACGCTTTAATTACTTAACTTCTACCCAGCCGTTTTTAATAGCTAGGACAACCGCTTGTGTACGGTCATTCACATTCATCTTCTGAAGAATGTTACTCACATGGTTCTTGACTGTTTTTTCACTGATATATAGAGTTTCGCCGATGGCCCGGTTGCTTTTCCCGTCAGCTAAAAGCTGAAGCACTTCACATTCGCGTCGAGTCAATAGGTGAAGCGGCCTCCTGATTTCTATCGTATGTACGGAATCACGATCAGCACCCTCTTCAGCTGCTAAGCGGCGATATTCTTTAACTAAGTTATGGGTGACCTTCGGATGAAGGTATGAGCCGCCTTCAGCGACTACACGCACAGCATCGATCAACGCGTCTGCGTCCATCTCTTTCAACAGATAACCTTGTGCTCCTGTTTTCAATGCGTGCTGCACGTAGTTTTCATCATCATGGATGGAAAGGATGATGACTTTTGTTTCAGGATAACGGCTCACGAGCATTTTTGTAGCTTCGACCCCATTCATGTTCGGCATGTTGATATCCATGATAACAACATCAGGTTTATGTGTTTCAACAAGATCCATAGCTTCGCTTCCGTCATCACCCTCGGCAACAACATCAAAGGATGATTCAAAATCTAATATGCGCTTTACGCCTTCACGGAAAAGCTGATGGTCATCGATTATGACGATACTAGTCTTCAACGGCTTCTTCCTCCTAGTTTCTAATTAATATGTCTATTCTCTATTATTTAAATGGTAGGGAATTTGGATAAATACCAAAGTGCCTGCCCCCGGTTGTGAATCAATCGTCATTTCACCTTCCAGCAGCTCGACCCTTTCTCTCATTCCCACCAAGCCAAATGAACCTTCTTTTTGAATCGAAGAGTCAAACCCCTTTCCATCATCTTTAACGACGACGGTCACCATCTCCTTGGAAATGGACAGTTTAACTTGAATCTGTTTTGGGTCCGCGTGCTTCAATGAATTTTGTACAGCCTCTTGAACCAGCCTGAATAATGCGACCTCCATATCGGAAGGGAGCCTTTTGACCTGCCCAAGGTTGACGAAATTCAGATTTACGCCATTATTATAGTCTTCGGTCGTTTGCAGGTACTTTCTGAGGGTAGGAACAAGTCCTAAATCATCAAGCGCCATAGGTCGAAGGTCATAGATGATTCTTCGCACTTCATATAAAGCATTCCTTACCATGACCTTTAAACTGCGGATTTCCACTAACGCTTCATCAGGACCTCTCTCCCGCTGCACTCGTTCTATCAGGTCTGAGCGCATCATGACGTTTGCCAGCATTTGCGCCGGACCATCATGGATTTCACGTGAGAGCTTTTTACGTTCCTGCTCCTGGGCTTCGATTATTTTCAGACCGAAGTCCTGTTTGCGTTTCGCTTCTTGAAGGGCTTCCCCCACAAATTTAAGATCCTGTGTCAAATAGTTCTGCACTACCGATATTTGCGAGACGAGATGCACCGCTTTATCGATCGTCTGCTGCAAACCCCTTAACCTTAACTCAAGCTCATCCCGGCGATTACGGAGCTCTTTCTCCAATTGCCGGTTAATTTGTAAATCGACTTGCAGCTTATGTGCCCTTTCATAAGCATCGCGCACCTGTTCTTCAGAAAAATGGTTGAAGTGCATACTGACTTCTGAAAGCCTTTTTCGAGCAAACCTGGCTTTTGAATCCAGTGCATCGCTGTCGGTTATCACAATGGCAACCCTGATTTTCACATCATCAAGCTCTTTTGATAATGTCTCGAAATCCTTTCGGCATTGTTCGCCGATATCAAAGACTTCATCCTTACTTTCACTAACAGTGCTCACCATTGTTTCTAAGATCTTGTCCAATGCTTTAGCATCAACCTTTTTAATGGACATTAAGATCCCTCCACTTAAATCAAAAGAATTAAACAATTTATTGTCTTAAAGACTATGTATATGGAAAAAAGTTCTTTCCCTTTTTCATGAATGGTTAAATTTCAGGAAACTTTTGTATGAAGTAACCTTCATGAACATATTGTACCAAAAAAAGATTAAAAATACGTTAATTTCCTTTTGTGATTTCCATAAAATGTACATATTTACTATACATCTCATAACCCGGCCATTAAGTCTGCCTATTAAAGGCAGAAAGCCATATCTATTTTCCTGATACAAAATATCCTTTTCAATCAAATGGGATATTCCGCTTCATTGATTATCATATGAAACAGATGCATTTATTAAATGGCAAAATCCTTGAAATGAGAGGACACGTTAAGGTAAAGCCAGGATAATGGCACAGAACTCATGTTTTTCCTACAATGTTATTCTTTTAAGCATATATGACCAGCTAATAACAATAACAGGCAATGAAATTAATTATAACACGTACAGCTTTATCTTATATTAAAGTTTCTTTACACATGCAGTATGTAAATGAATCGTGATTGCCACTTTTTCCGCAAAGCCTTATAATAAATCAACTAATAGGAAGCACGAAGGTGGAATAATAATGCTCACTCAATATTTAACGGTGGCAGGTCGCGGCGACCATGAAATCGTCATTGAAAAATCCCGTTTTATTTCCCACATCGCCCGGGTCGAAACCGAAGATGCCGCACAGGCCTTTATCCAGGAAATCAAGAAAAAGCACAAAGATGCTACACATAATTGTTCAGCTTATATGATAGGGGAACAAAATCAAATCCAAAAAGCCCTCGACGACGGGGAGCCGAGCGGAACGGCAGGCGTCCCTATCCTAGAAGTGCTTAAGAAAAAAGAACTGAAAGACACCGCTGTTGTGGTCACACGGTATTTTGGCGGCATCAAACTTGGTGCTGGCGGCCTCATTCGCGCTTACAGCAAAGCGACTTCAGAAGGGATAAATACCACTGGTGTCGTCATTAGGAAACTAATGCGGGTCATTTCGACAACCGTCGACTATACCTGGCTTGGAAAATTGGAAAACGAATTGCGCTCTTCCATTTACCAAATAAAGGAAATTCAATACCTCGATCAGGTCAATATCCTTGTATATGTGGAGGAAACACAAAAAGAGACATATACCGCTTGGATTACAGAGCTGACAAATGGTCAAGGCCACATCACTGAGGAAGAAATGCTTTATTTGGAAGAGGAATTCTCCTGATATACTCCTGCATATTTTTCCTTTTTTATGCTGTAATATAATTGAAAAGAAATATTTATTTTACGAAATTATTAAATCATTGTAAAATTAGGTGTAATATATGACGAAATATAAACTGCTGGATTCGAAAAATAGCGATATATGTCTGATGTTCGTTATTTAAAAGGAGAAGAAAAAGATGTCTACTACTAGGCGTGTTTATAAAATTAAAAAAACAAAGAAAAAAAGGCGAAAGAGGCTTTGGTTATTGCTTGTTCCCCTGCTGGTACTTGGTCTGGGGGCTTCTACGTATGCTGCAACCCTGTATATGAAAGCCCAGAATGTATTCAATGATTCCTATGACCCTGTGGAAGCTTCAGCAAAGCGAAGTGCAGCAATCGACCCGCTCGAAGATAATTTCTCGATCCTTTTCATAGGAATCGATGATAGCAAGGACCGTGACTTAAAAGGAAATTCCCGGTCGGATGCTTTAATGCTGGCCACATTCAATAAAGATCAAAAGTCTATAAAACTATTAAGCATTCCGCGTGATTCATATGTGTACGTGCCAGCTAAAGGCGTAACCACGAAAATCAACGCGGCCCATGCAGCCGGCGGACCGAAAGCGACGATGGACACCGTAGAGGAGTTACTCGATGTCCCTGTCGATTATTATGTTCGCATGAACTTCAATGCTTTCATCGATGTCGTAGATTCATTGGATGGCATCGAAGTCGACGTCCCTTATGAAATGTATGAAATCGATTCACATGACAAAAAGAATGCCATCCACCTCGAAGAAGGATTACAGACCGTTGATGGTGAAGAAGCATTAGCATTTGCACGGACACGTAAAAAGGACAGTGATATCCAACGCGGCGAGCGTCAGCAGGAAGTCCTGAAAGCCATCATTGCCAAAGCAACCTCTGCTGGATCACTAACGAAATATACAGACGTAATGGAAGCTGTCGGCGACAATATGACAACGAACCTTAAATTCTCGCAAATGAGAGGTTTCATAAAATATGTGACTACCGATAAAGGCATCAATCTTGAAACCATCAAACTTGAAGGACAGGATTCCACCATTAACGGAACCTATTATTATCAGCTGAACGATACATCATTAGCGAACACTAAGCTGTTGCTTCAATCCCACTTGAACCTGGGACCAGCTGAAGGCAATCAAACTGAAGCAGTTCAATCACAAATACAAGAATAAAGCGAACCCCCCACTCGTCTTGAGTGGGGGGTTTTTGATGCATTACAAAGAATGGCCGTAAATAAAATCAAGTACAAAAAAGCCACCAACCGTTACTTCAAACGATTGGTGGCTTTCCGATAAAACTAGCGAATCTAGTAATCTATTCCAAAATGATCATGGCTTGTTTTTAAAGTTGAGCATCTTGAGCAACGGCTGGTAGTTTGAATTGACCAAACCAATTTTCTCCACAAAAATCTCTATGATCAGCAGAAGCCCCGTTACAAGGATCAAAGCCCCCCACATCGTTGCAAATGAAAAGATTATGGCCGCTAAACCAAAGCAAGCAGCTAAAGCATAAATGAGCAAGACAGTTTGCTTATGTGTGAATCCCAAGTTTATCAAACAGTGATGTAAATGTGATTTATCAGCAGCCGAAATCGGCTGTTTATTGACGACCCTGCGGATAATCGCGAAAAATGTATCCGAAATGGGAACACCCAAAATGATGATCGGTACGATCAATGAAATCATCGTTACGTTTTTAAACCCTAGCAGGGACAGAACGGCAATGATGTAACCTAAGAATAAGGCACCTGTATCTCCCATGAAAATCTTTGCCGGATGGAAGTTATATTTCAAGAAGCCAAGAGTGCTTCCAATCACGATCAATGCGACCATGGCAACAAATAGGTCCCCTTTAATAAGGGCCATAGTTGCAATTGTCACTAATGCGATTGTTGAGACACCGCCTGCAAGACCATCCAGTCCATCTATTAGGTTGATTGCATTAATGATGCTGACGATCCACAAAATGGTGATCGGTATACTGAAAACACCAAATTCAAGTGTATCGGTAAAGAACGGCAAATTGATGAATTCCACTTCAAGACCGCCCCATAATACGATAATGAGGGCAGCCAAAACCTGACCCAGGAATTTGGGTGCAGCCCTTAATTCAAAAATATCATCAGCCATCCCGATCAATATGATGACAAGGGCTCCCACCAGAAGGGGCAGCTGCTCCCCAAAATCATCCATGAAAGGCGAGAAGAGCAAGAAGGTAATGAAAAAACTCAAAAATATAGCTAAACCGCCCATGCGCGGCATAATTTTACTATGCACTTTTCGCTCATTCGGTTTATCGGTAGCTCCTAATTTAAAGGCCAGCTTTCCGACAAAAGGAGTCAAAAAAATGGATAATAAAAAGGCTACCAACAAGGCCCCTATTAACATCAAGAACCACCTCAATTCAACTAAAAATCTAATACCCGTTACGATCTATAAGAAAACCTATATATAAATGCTTATTTAATTTTTCATCCTCAAATAAACATTATATACGTTATTGGCTAAAATCTCTATAGAAAAGTTGTTTTTTGCAAATTTTTGTAAATTCAACCCTATCTTTGTCAAGTCCCCGGATTTTTTAAATTCCAAAGCATTGCAGATGGCCAGTTTCAGCTGTTCGACATTGCCGATATCCGTTATCCAGCCCTTGCTCCGATCGGGAATCAATTCCTGTACACCGCCGACATCACTAGTGATTGCCGGAAGACCCGATCTTGCTCCTTCAAGTAAAACGAGTGGAAAACTTTCGCTTAAGGAAGTCAATAATGTGATGTCCCCCAACGGGTAGATTCGATCTAAATCTTCACGATACCCTAAAAAGTACACGTGATCGGATAATCCCTTTTCCGAGACCATCTCTTCCAGAGCGGATCTCCTGCTCCCGTCCCCTGCAAGGATCAGCTTCACATGGGGAAATTCCGATACCACTTCACTTAATGCCGCTAAAGCAAATTCATGACCTTTCACCGGTTCAAGCCTTGCAGGCATGATGATGATGAAATCATCTTTCCCGAACCCGAAATCTTCTCTTCGAAACGGGAAAGGCAGTTCCTTTTCAAAGTCAATTCCGTTCAGGATCTTCGTTATTTTGGTCGAATGGATTCCTTGGTCAATCAAGTCCTGCTTAAAGCGGTCGGAAACCGCCAGTATATGATCGGCATATTGAAATGACCTTACATGAAGGCCCGTAAACAATTTCCCTTTTACACCCTGCCCTAAAAAATCATGATGTGGCGAACTGTGAACAGTAAGGAGCCATGGACATTTAATGAGGCGCTTTATAAAAGCACCATATATATTAGCCCGCGGACCATGTGTATGGATGATGTCTATATTATTTAGACGGATAAAGTCCCTTAAAGGTTTCAAAATTGAAAGATCATATTTGGAATGTTGCTTGAAAAGTTCAGTTTGTATCCCGGAGGACATGGCCCGCCGGTATAGTTCACCATTTTCAAATACACCAAGCAAACACTCCTCTTTATTCAATTGGTTCAGTAAGGACATAATATGAAACATACCGCCGCCGGTTTCATTACCAGCGTTTAAGTGCAAGATTCTCATCCAGTCCACTCCTTATGTTCAGGAACGCTGCACCGTTTTCCTTAACCGCCTAACCTTTAATACGAATCTTGGCAGCGCAAGCATCCGTTTCCACCGTGAAGGTTGCTGGATCAGTCGGTACAACCATTCAAGACGCATTTTTTGCCAGAAAACCGGGGCGCGGTTCACCTTTCCCGCAAGGACATCAAAGCTTCCCCCTACCCCCATGAATAACCCTTTATTGAATAACGCATAATGTCTGGAAACCCATTTCTCCTGCCTGGGGAACCCTAATGCAGTCAATATGATGTCAGGTTCCAGTTCCGCTATTGACTTCGGCAGGGTATCATCCTTGATATCAATGTAACCATGGTTGTATCCCACCAACTCGAGACCCGGATATAATTCTTTCACTTTCAGGGCCGCTGCTTCAATCACGTTTTCCTCCGCTCCAAGCAGATAAACCTTCAACGCTTTTTCATCAGCGACCCGAAATAATTCATTCATCAAGTCGAATCCTGTAATCCGCTCTTGTAAAGGTTGATTTAGCCATTTAGAGGCCATAATAATACCAACGCCATCCGGAGTGATGTAATCAGCCGATATAATGATGTCTTTATAATCCTGATGTTCATTTGCATACTCGACTATTTCCGGATTTGCCGTAACGACAAACGTTTTTTCCTGATTCATCAATCTAGGATAAATCATTCCATTCATGAACTCATCCATATTGCTATCAATGAATGGAATGGTTAGTATCTCAACAAACTTCTCTGTCATTTCACTTCAGCCTTTCATATGTACTATACATCTAAAGGGTGGGGTATTATTCAAGAAATTTTTTCATACACATCATAGAACATGATTTTTGATTCAAAGGTGGTTAATCAATTGAAGTTTATAGAAAAACAATCGTTACCCATTCTATTTCTGTGCCTGCTCATCCCATCGGCAGTGCCTCACCCTATCGCCGGTTACATAGCAACGGCGTTGATGCTCGTTTTTATCGGTATAAATAAAAAAAACCTGTTATTAATTCTATTCATTTATTTCCCTGCCCGTCCCATATTGATGGAACTGAATAGCGGCTTAACTTATACAGGTGACCTGATCATCCTCACCTTATTCATTTCTTTGCTAATTGAAAAATTCAAAAAGAACGAATGGCCATTTTCGAAATATCATTTCACTGCGCCATTTTGGTTGTTTTGTTTAATCGGTGCCGGTGCTGCACTCATAAACGGGGTGGGAATCCTCCCCATCTTGTTTGAACTCCGTGCATTGCTTATTACATTCTTGCTTCTTTACATTATCGGTGAATTAAATCTAGAAAGAAAGGATATCTTTCGCTTTTTGAAGGTAATCCTAATATTTACTATCTTACTTTGCCTGCATGGCATAGTGGAGAAAATCTTTTCACGTACGATCCTGCTTCCCCGCGCATGGGAATTGTGGAATCTTTCCCCAACAAACCGGATGAGGATTTATGGAGCACCAGCCAATCCTAATGTATTTGCCTTATTCTTAAGCATCCAGTTATTCCTTGGTTTCTTTCTATTTCAGTCGCTGAAAAAATATAAATGGATCGTCTTTCTGGCTGCCATCCTGATTTCCGGAACGTTACTGCTTACCTATTCGCGGGGCACGATGATTGCATTCGGGTTCGCTGCGCTTGTCTTTATAATTTGGACTAGAAATAAACCATTTCTCAAATATGCTGTAGGAGCATTTTGTCTCGGGCTGCTTCTTATTTATTACCCAGTTTTATTTGCATCAAGTAAAGTGGAGGTATCCGCATCGATTCCCATGGAAAATGTGGTAATCGGCAGCACCCCCTCTTCCGAACACGAACATGCCCTCTCCAATCGTTTTTCAGAAATGTTCTCTGATAAGACCCTGCACCAAAGTACGGAATGGGGCCGGTTATATGTCCTAATCAAGGGAATTGAAATTTTCAAAGATCACCCGATAATCGGCACCGGTCTAGCCACCTTCGGGGATTCTGCCACACTTTCCTTTTCCTCACCAATCTATCAGGAATACCAAATTGGTGAAAGGATGTATACCGATAATCAATATATCCAGATCCTGGTCCAAACTGGTGCGCTCGGCTTCCTTGCGGTTCTTGCATTCATCCTTTTCACCTGCCGGAAAATCCTGAAATCGGGAAAAGGCACATTTGCGGCGTTCACCATCTGCCTGATGTTGGCCGCACTATTAGCAGGACTTTTCTACAATATTCTCGAAGATAAAACATTTACGCTGATATTTTATAGTTGTTTGGGATTCTGTTTACAGAAGGACATCATTTTAAAGGATTGAAAATATGCCTACTCTTTCAAATGTCATTAAATCGGTCGGGCTCGTCACCATTATTGCAGCCATTGGAAAAGTCCTCGGGTTCGGGCGGGAATCGATCATAGCCGCCTATTTCGGGGCATCATCCATGGCGGATGTTTTTTTCGTGGCAAGTCTCATACCAACCATTCTATTTACGGCTCTCGGCAGCGGTCTTCAGGCCGGCGTTATTCCTATTTACTTGGAAAAGAAAGCGGATAACCCGAAGAAAGCTGATGAATTCATCAGTGTTTTAGGTTCTTTCTTCATGCTGGTTGCCGGAGTCCTGACCATTGCCTGCATGATTTTCATAAAGCCGCTCGTCATGATGACAGCCCCGGGTTTCTCCGATTCAGAGCTTGCCCTGACGGAGTCACTGACCCGGATCATGCTGCCCAGTTTACTATTTTTCACACTTTCATACATGGCGACGGGGGTCCTGAATGCGAATAAGCGCTTTATTCTGCCGGCACTCACTTCAACTGCACAAAACACGGTCATTATAGCAGCCACCGTATTGTTCGCTGCTCCCTTTGGGATTGAAGGACTTGCTTGGGGGTTTGTGTTCGGTGCAGCAAGCCAGTTCCTTATTCAATACCCATCATTGAAGAAATACGGAATCCGGCCCATCGTCTCTTTCCTGCCCCATAAAAGGCAGATTGCACAAACACTGTTCACCTTTTATCCAATCATTATCGCAGCTTTGGCGATCCAGTTGAATAGTGTCGTCGATCGAATTATTGCGACTTCGCTCGAAACTGGAAGCGTATCGGCCCTGAACTATGCGAATCGGCTGCTGTGGCTGCCATTGAGCATTGTCCTCACGCCGCTGATTACCGTATTGTACCCTTCAATCGTCGAGCGCGCGCTTATAGGCTATCAATCTTTCCTTAATTTAACCTTAAAAGGGTTGAAATCGTTGTTATTTTTAGCGATTCCGTTCATGGTCGTCATGTTAATCAGCGGAAACAGCTTAATCACTCTGGCTTTCCAACGCGGGGCTTTCGATGCTTCAGCAACCGACATGACTTATAGGGCATTCTTCTTTTATTCAGCTTGTCTCCCGTTTTTTGCACTGAGGGATTATTTGATGAACGCCTTTTACGCCTTGAAGAAAACGAAAGTGGCCATGTATTCCTGCCTGATTGCCGTTTTGCTTAACGTGCTGCTCAGCTGGGTTCTATCACGTTATCTCGGCGTCGGTGGAATTGCTTTAGCATCGGGGATTTCCATGCTCCTGCAATCCCTCTACCTTTTCAGCTACCTGTGGCTGAAGACAGGAAGAACGGACAAGGCTGCTTTCAGGGATGTTTTTCAGGAAATCGGCAAGCTTACCATCATCGGAGCCATCATTTACGGAATCGCTCTCTGGATCCATCCGCTTACCCTATCGTTGCCCATCATCATGGAATTGGTGATCATCACGCTGCTGGTATTCGGATTATATCTCTCACTATCCATTCTTTTTAAAGTAAGCAGTCTGCAAGGGATGAAAAGGATCAGATCATCAAAGTAATACATTAGAAGAAGGAGTGCCATTATGAACATTTTAATCACAACCATTTTCAACTACCCTCATGAAGGAGGGCTATCGAGCCATATCACTACGTTAAAAAAGGGTTTAATGACACGGGGCCATAATGTGGATATATTATCTTTTTCTCAATTACCAGCTTTCAAGAGGAAGATGCTCGCCCAGGCTCCAGGATTTTTATTAAATAAAGTAAAACAGGGGAGCGGCCAGCTTTTCAATGATCGGCAACGCCAAAAATTATTGGCTTCATCTATTAATGCCTTGAAAAAGAACTATGATGTCATTAATGCCCAAGACATTTTCGCAACGCTCGCTTCCATCGAATCCGGGATACCAACGGTGCAAACCGTCCATGGGTATTATTCATTCGAGGCAGTCAGCAGGGGCGCCCTTCTTCCGGACAGTGAAGAAGATTTGATCATTCGCGAGCTAGAAAGAAAAGCTTATCAGTCCGCTGCAAAAGTTGTGACGGTCGATCAAAGGATCAAAGACTATATAAATCATTTGGCACATATAGAGGCGGATACGATCAAGAACTTCATTGACGTGTCTGCTTTTAAACCGGAGATGGCAAAGCGGGAGCAAACTCGCCGGGACTTTCAAATACCGCTACATAAAAAGATGCTTTTCGTTCCGAGAAGAATGACGGAAAAGAACGGTGTCATCTACCCGCTCCTTGCTTTGCCGGAGGTGCTGGAAAACCATCCTGAAACGGTTTTGGTCTATGCAGGTACAGGGGAACAGCGAAGCCGGCTAGAGGAAACCGCAGCCAGTCTCAATATATCCGCTTCCGTACTTTTCCTGGGTTCTGTGCCGTTCGAGAAAATGCATAACCTCTATGAAGCATCGGACATCGTACTCATCCCTAGCGTTCATTCCCACGGGGTGGAAGAAGCGACTTCCATTTCCGCTTTAGAAGCGATGAGTTGCCGCTCACCCGTCATTGCAAGCGCAATCGGAGGTTTAAAGGAGATTCTCATTGATGGCGAAGATGGCCTTTTAGTAGAGGAAAAAAATAAAGAAGCACTTGCACAAGCCATCTCCCTTCTGCTTAAAGACCCTGAATATGCAGCAAAGTTAGCTTCGAAAGCAAGGTGTAAAATGGAAAGTGAATACTCCCACCTTTCAGCGGCCGAGCGGTTTGAGAAAGCTTATGTTGAAGTGCTTAACTAAAAAAAAGCAGACCCGAAGCCCGGGTCTGCTTTTCACTTTCATACCAGTGCGGAACTACGCCTTTTCATTTGCTCTTCACGGTATTTTTTCTGTTCTTGTTTAGACATGGCGTTATATTCTTTTAAGAATGCCTCATATTGCGGCATTACTTCCTTCATGGCACCGTATGCCTTTAACTCTCCATATTCAAGCCATAATGCCTTTTGGCAAAATTTCTTCATCTGACCGATTGAATGGCTGACAAAGAACATCGTTTTGCCCTTTGCCTTAAATTCGTTCATTTTCTCTAAACACTTTTCAGCAAAGTTTTTATCCCCGACTGATAAGGCTTCATCAATAATCAGGATATCTGGATCGATATGCACGGAAATGGAAAAACCAAGCCTGGACTTCATGCCGCTTGAGTAGGATTTCACCGGTTGGTCAATGAACTTACCAAGTTCCGAAAACTCAATGATCTCAGGCTCAAGTTCTTTGATCCGATTTTTATCGAATCCGAGCATCAGCATTTTCAGTTCGATGTTTTCCCGGCCCGTCAACTGATTATTCAGGCCCGATGAAACGGCAATCAAAGCCGTTTTCCCATTAGTTTGGACATTTCCGTCCGTAGGCGGGACAATGCCTGCAATAATATTGGACAATGTGGATTTACCTGATCCGTTGACCCCGACAAAACCTATTACATCGCCCTTTTCTGCTTCAAAACTAACATTCCTCAGAGCGAAGTACTCTTCCCCATAGCTTTTAGGCAAAAGGAGATCCAATAATTTTTCCGAGTTTTTATTATATAATTTATATTTTTTCGTTATATCTTTGACTATTACCGATTTTTCCAAATTTTCTCACTTCCAGTTTACTTAAAGTCAACAAAGCGATCTCTGAACCTGACATGCAGCGAGGAACCTATCATAAACAAGATGATAACGACTGCCCAGAAATAAAGCGTATACTCCCAATGCGCTATCAGATACCATGATTCCCCCAACAACGAAGCTCGATACCCTTCCACAATATAATATAGTGGATTCAGCTTCATGATGTTGACTATGGTAGGGTGTTCCTTAGCATCCATTACCCAAAGGATTGGTGTTAAATAAAACATGACTTTCATTAAGGACACGATGATATTATGAACGTCACGAATGATGGTTGATAATGTTGAAGTGATTAAACCCAATGAAAATAACAGCAAGACCGTCGCTGCAACATAATACGGCAGTTGCAAGATGTAGAGTGTAGGGAGGTAACCTGTAAACCCTAATAGGATGATGATGACTCCCAGCAGCATGAGATGCTGATACAACTTAGCAAAGATGACATACGATGGAATCACACTCATCGGAAAGCTCATCTTGGATACCATATTCATTCGGGAATAGACGGATTTGGACGTTTGGGTTATGGCCGGGTTCACAAAGAACCAGACAACGATCCCTGCCATCAGCCATGGAAGGAAATCATCCCCGCGATTTAAGATGATAAATCCAAATACAAACCAATAAATCGCAATCTGTATCATCGGATTGATGATTTCCCATAGGACTCCCAGGTAGTTACTGCTGTTGGCACTTTTCACCTCATAAACAGATAAACGCCTTACCAAATAAAAATGTTTGATTTGTTCTTTTAAAACGGTCAAAGCTGAACTCATAAATTACACAGACCTTCCTAAAAACACTTTTTCTACGACACGGCGTGAAGCCTGGCCATCCTCGAGTGCACAAAACCGCTCGTGAAAATGATTGATATCATTGGTATTTTCATATTTCATCGTCTTGATACTATCAATGACCGCATCAGATGTTTTGACTAACAAACCTGGTGCATTCTTTTCGAAATCAAAGTAAAATCCGCGAAGCTTATCCCTGTAATTTTCAATATCATATACATAGAAAAGCATCGGACGCTGTAAATTTGCGTAATCAAAGAATACGGATGAATAATCGGTTATTAATAAATCCGAAATAAGATACAAATGACTAATATCTTCGTAACTGGATAAATCATAGGCGAATCCTTGATACGCCGATAAATCCAAGTTCTCAGAAACCAAATAATGAAGACGGAGCAAAATGACATACTCCTCCCCCAATTCCCGTTTCATTCGATCCAGATCCAGTTTTATTTCGAACTTATATTTTCCCTTGCTATAAAACTCATCATCTCTCCAAGTCGGGGCATATAAAACGATCTTTTTCTCTATTGGTATACCCAACTTCTGTTTCAATGAGTCGATTGTATCACGATTATTCCCGTTGTAAAGGATATCATTACGAGGATAACCTGTTTCCAGAATTTTAGAGGTATCGACATTGAAGGCCCGGGCAAAGATTTCACTTGAATAAGCATTCGGTGAAATTAAATAATCCCATTTACTTGATTCGGCATGGAAATTTTCTTTATATTTATCCGTCGTCGTTCCAGGCATATGAACTTCATTCATATCCGCCGCAAGTTTCTTTAGTGGAGTACCATGCCACGTTTGCAAATAGATCGTGTGCTTCGGCTTCGGAATCCAAAGCGGGAGCCTGCTGTTCGTCACCCAATAACGGGCCCTTGTCATTTTGAGCAGCCAACTGAATGAAAAACGATCGAGATATGGAATGCCTGCCTCTTCGAAAAGAGCTGCATACTTTTTATCTACGCTCCAATACATTTTATATTCAGGATGGTTACTCTGCAAGTATTCATAAATCGCCCGGGGATTACAGCTATACTGCTTGCCCAAAAAGCTCTCAAAAATGACAAGCTTCTGGTCCACTGGCAACACTGTGCCAGCAAATGCAAAAGCCATTTTATATCCTCTTAAAATAATTGCTTTAGCCTTATTTTTAACTAGCGATAGAAAGGAAGGTCTCTTTGAGGTTTGTACTTTTTCATTTGACATATCCGATCTCCCTTTTTATTGATTAATGATCATTGAACCATGCTAATTTCAAACCAAAAATAAGCTCACCCAATAAAAGGGAGAGCTTATTTTTGGCGTACTTCTACAGCTACTCCAAAGACTTAATTGCCAGTCCCAAATTATTTGCCACTGTTGTATAAAACTCCACATTTTTCTTATTATACGTCATCTTATTTTTCAGGATCCTTTTAATATTCATCAATTGATAATCATTGTAGCGAATGAACACTGTAAATAATGACATTTCCAATTTATCAATTTCTTCTAAAGAAACAGTAAACTGACCTATATTACCGTCTATTTGAACTTCGCAATTGATTTCATTGTCCATTCTTTTTCGATCACGTATCAATACAGAATCTATGTTGTTTATATCATCACCATAAATCTCAAAACTTTGGTGATAGACATTATCCATGATAAAGGAATCCAATGCACGGGCAAGCATCGGTATCCTGACAAAGCGATATTCGTCTTCCAGAAATGGAAGTTCATAATATGGTAAACCATCTTTAATATGATACTTTTTATTTGAATCTCGCTTTAACCATTCAAATAACTTCACGAAATCCTCAATGCGATCGCCCATGAATAATTCAAGAGCCAATTTATAAACAGGCACCTTAAATTCATCCTTAAAGTCATATGACAGGTTTTTCGCAGTTTCGACAGCTTCCCTTAATATTTCTATAAAATCTTCTTTATTCTTGGATTTCACAAAAGTTTGGCTGTCGAACGTTTTTACAATATCGTACTCATAAATCCGGTTAAGGGCCACCTTTTTCAATTCGATGGCAATGTCCTTGGATTGAATATACTTTATTATGTCGATATCCGCTTTTCTTTTTTCCAGCACATTCGTAACACGTGTTAAAGAAGAGGGATTTTCTGAAGTCCTATTGACATAATAAATAGGCTTTTTAGTAGTTGATACTGCTCTGACTTTAAAGAAAACATCAGTAAAGAACCATTTATCTTCACCGAATTTCATATTCGGAAAACCAATTTCATTTTCTTTAATCATAGGCAGATTCATCATCCTGGCCGTTGGACCCATATGATAAAAAAAGTGCGGAACATCCATTGGGGTGATGCTTCTTCTTTCTTTAATGGAAGCAAACTCACCGATGACACTCTCTGCCTCAGATTCGACTTTTACCGTTTTGCCCACTACATAATCATCACCGGTTTCCTCCAGGATGTTATAGAGGCTTTCCAGTCCATCATGGGCAAGCCAGTCATCCGCGTCTAAAAAAGTTATATATTTGGATGTTCCCAACTCTATTCCAATGTTTCTGGGGGTCCCAGGTGACCCATTATTTTCTTGAAGAGTAACTGAACAGATATTTTTATATTTAGCTGTATACTCCTGAATGATTTTATTGGTAGCATCAGTCGAACAATCGTCAATAATGATATATTCAATCTGATCTATACCCATTGTCTGATTTATTACTGATTCAATCGTTTTTCTGATGAATTTTTCAGCATTATAAGCAGCCGTGACTACAGTGACCCTTTTTTCTTTTCCTAAAAATTTATTCCTTAAGCCAACAGGGTTATTTTTTATTGAAATATTACCGCTCTTTAAAAGTTCCCTCGCCTTTTGACGTACCAAGAAATTCATACGATTCCCTCCTTTTAAGTAGAGGTAACATAGATGTTTCTATCAGGCAGCCAGTTACCAGTTACTTAAAAGCAACAATACCCTTTATTTAAGGAATCAATCATTAAAAAATTTATCCACGATTCTCTGTGTAGCTTTACCATCCTCTATTCCACAATACTTCTCTCTAAATAAACCATATCTCTCTTTGTATTGCATGTTTATTTCATCAATATTGGTAATAGTATCGATAATCTCCTCAGTCGTTTTTAAAAATGGACCTGGTGCTTCCTTTTCAAAGTCCATATAGAATCCGCGGATGTTATCTCTGTAATCTTCCAAGTCATACGTGTAGTACAAAATCGGCCGGGCAGTATTAGCAAAATCGAACATTACGGAAGAATAATCCGTAATCAATATATCAGAAATCAGGTAAAGTTCCTGGATATCTGAATAATTGGATACATTTATCACGAAATCCTCGAATTCGCTCGGAATGCTCAGATTATTACTTATAACAACATGCATCCTTAACAACAGGATATATTCATCCCCTAGTTCTTCCTTCATTCTTTCCAAATCAAATTTCAGCTCGAAAATGAATTTATTATTTTTCGAAGTTTGATTATCCCGGAATGTAGGAGCATATAAGATGACTTTTTTTCCTTTTGGTATCTTCAGTTTTTCCATCACTGAGTCGGCAACCATTGAAGCATCTTCCTTGTAAAACAAATCATTTCTCGGATATCCCGTTTCCAATATTTCCCCTTCATATTTGAAAGCACTTCTGAAGGCTTTGGATGCGTATGGACTTGGTGATATTAAATAATCCCAAGTTCTCGTTGCACCATGCACCCGATTCAAGTACCCCTCGTCTCTTCCTTGAATATTATCGATATCAAACAGCATTTTTTTCAAAGGGGTTCCATGCCAAGTCTGAATATATGTCGTTTCCTTCCTTTTGCTTAAATAAGTAGGGAAGTTTTGATTATTTATCCAATAACCTGCTTTGGCTAAATAATAATAATATTCCGGGCTTAGGCGTTTGATCAGCTTCGTATTCTTTCCTTTTATCGGTAAATTACCATTATACACCCAAACTTTTTTATATTTATTATCCCTTTTGACCAGTTCTTCATAAATATATTTGGGGCTATCGGAGAATTGCTTCCCTATCCCACTTTCAAAAAGAATAAGGTTCCGGTCAACCGGTATGACCCTGGACATGATTTTATAAACTTTTTTCATGACAGGGAAATACTGTTCACTTTTCCTAAATCGATTCATAATGAGTTTTGATATCGGGTGGTTATATAATTTAATAAGTGAATTCTGATCTTTTTCTGCATGTTTAATCACTTCGAATATCCTTGAATTAGAATGGACATCCCGATATTTAATAAAACGGTTGGCCTTATCGATATACTTTTTCTTCATGACAAAATCAGTGTTGGCGTATTCGGCTAATACACCTAACAATCCATCCAATTCATCAACGATTTCACCCGGAAGATCGTTATCCAAATCCAAATGTGACGGTCTTTTCCCTATGAAACGATCTCTATCAAATTGATAGTAAATAACCGGTTTATGCAGGAAACTAAAGTCGAAAGCAACACTTGAATAGTCCGTGATCATAATCGCACTTTCCTTAATTAACCTTTGGACATCCACTTCACCCTGACTAATCACCCGAACAGGGGCATCTTTAAAATAAGACGTGAATTTCTGCATATTAGGGTGAAGGCAAAAAATGATTTCAAACCCATTATTTTTAGATAACTCATGTAAAACCGGGTGATTCACCAAGTTCTGATACCTTTCGAAATACTCGCTTTCCAAAAATATTTCATCGGATGTAATCCAATCTCGCCATGTCGGAATGATCAGTAATTGCCGCTTTGTTAAAACATCATCCTTAAATAGTGAGTCGAACCTAGAAAGTCCGGTCGTGAATACTTCCTTCTCGTTGTATCCAAAATCCGTTACGATCATATCCTTTTCGAAGTCTGAACTAACTAGAAAAACATCCGTACTAAAACCGGAGGATGCATTTTTGCCGTAGTTTGCAACCATGTTCTTAGTGCCCATTACACCATGTTGAAGAAATACTTTAACTCCCTTAACACGATTTTTAAATTCAGATGTTCTTAAAGGATATAAATAATCCGGATGATGTGATGAAATGATACGTGTCGATTCCATTGTCTTTTTTATATGGTCCTTTGACTTGAAATAAAGGATATTTCCAAAGGGCTCGACGTTCTTGGCTTCCACGGAATTTTCTTCTATTACATAATACACTTCTTTTTCAGGGTGGTTTTCCCTCATATATTTAAAAAAGTGGTATCCGGTATCTTGGGCTTTATAAGTTCTTTCACCAATTAGCCAAACATCCTTTTTCTTTTTAAATAGGGCCAGGAAACGCCTCCATCCCATCATCTTTTTTAAATATCGATAACTTTCCGTAGAGAAGTTAAACACTTCCAAAGATAAATTGGATGCTTTAAAGGTATAATATGGATTGATGATGGCCACTCCATTATTCGAGCTCACATCGGTCTTTTTTGTAAATAATTTAGTTCTCGTGGTTGGTCTTCCGACGCGTACCATTTTCGGCTCTTCCTGATCATGTAAATGTAATTTCATGTAAATATCATAGACATCATCTTCCAAATCCACACTGACTAATTGTTCTAAATCCAATTTCAAATCATATATATAACGATTCAGTCCAAATTTCTTAATATTCATTTCCTTATTATGAATAAAAGATAGATTGGCCTGATATTCTTTGCCACTTTGTCTTCCTCTAACTAGGCCCTCACCTTTTATGATCGCGGAATGCTTGGTGAAGATTTGACCATTAACCTGCATGGTCTTCGAATTGTTTTTGATTTTTTCAATTTGAGACTTAATCTGAATTTTAGGGGTTTTATTGATGTAAAGAGATATATTTCCTTTATTCGTTATCGAGAATATACTTTGTTTATCTTCATAGGTGAAAATACTTAAATTGTTCGTGTACGTCTCCTGAAAACGCCCTAGACGAATTGGAAATTCAATATGAACCTGTTCGTTCTCTTCTACATATTCAGCTTTATGTTCGATATTAAGTATTGTTTTCTTACTCAGCTTTTCAATCGGAACGGCTACCTTTATATAACAGTCATAAACAGTCGGTTCATCATCTGCTAATTTCCTCATTAAATCTTTCATATCTACTTTAAAATCAAATTTAGACGAGCTCACTGATTCAGCTATTTTTATTTTTTGATCTTCATTTTCCCTAGAATGTAGCCATAGTTCTTTTGCGCAATAATGTTCTATTGAGAATTCTCCTTTAATCAATAGCATATTTTCTTCTTGCGCAATGGTCAGAACTTGTTTCAGCTTAATTTTAGGCGCTTTTTTTGCTTTCCCTTTTCCAAGAAGCTTTTTAATCATTTTAGACCACCTATAACAAATTATTTATTTAAATAAAAATGAATCATTCATTGTACTTTAAAATCATAAACTTTTTTTGGTTTTTCCTCAATATCATTAAACAGACAGGTAGATTTCCTGTATTTTCCCTTCAATTCCTCTTATGAACAAAAAAGAAAAAACCAGGTGATTCATTGTCGTATTGAAACAAAAAAACCGCAAAAATCATATGCATGTCCTTCCATGTTGCCAGAATGGAAAGGGAATAGCAAAAACATGTCTTTCAATTACAAAGAAGTCTTCTTACTATCAAAGTGAACGCTTTCAAAACAGGTCAACCGTTTATATTTTCCCCTCATTAAATGGATCCATAAAAGTTAAGCGATAGATTTATGGCCGATAGATACCATCCTCTGTCCTTTACCTTTCACTATTAGAAAACAGGGATTTATTAAGCCCCTCTAGTTGTTCTCTCTTAAACGTGGTAAAATTGTGAGTGGCTTTTCTGATTGCAGCAAGAATGATGAAATCTTTCTTCATTCATTAATGTGAGGGAAATTATTTTTAAATATCATTTAGTATAAATCCTTACATTAATTATAGACACTTTATTATGCCCTTTAGTGCCATACAAATTAGTCAACATTTAATTTTAACTTAAAAATTAATATTTACAAGAATCATCAATGTAAAAAATTGTGGTTTATTTGTAAAAAAATTGTGGTTTATTTGTAAAGCTATTAAGTTATAATTAGTTAGAGAATGCCATTGCCTAAATATATAGGAATACAACTAGCAGAATTAAAATGCTGGTTGCCTGTTTTATTGTTCCATTTCATATTCTAATAGACCAAATATATATTAATTTGATTGAATAACAGTTCAAGAGTCTTAAAGGAGGAATAAAAATGAAAAAAGTAATCACTTACGGAACCTTTGATTTGCTTCATTGGGGTCATATCAATCTATTAAAACGTGCTAAAGATTTAGGGGATTATCTGATCGTTGCCATTTCTACGGATGAATTCAATGCTTTAAAAGATAAAAAAGCTTATCACAGCTTTGAAAACCGAAAAATGATCCTGGAATCAATTCGTTATGTGGATGAAGTCATACCTGAAGACAATTGGGAACAAAAGAAGGAAGACATCGTTCGTGAAGGTGTGGATATCTTTGTAATGGGTGATGACTGGAAAGGCCAATTCGATGAATTATCCGAAGTTTGTGAAGTGGTCTACCTTCCAAGGACAATCGGCATTTCTACTTCCCAAATTAAAGATGACCTTCTACAAGTTACTAATGGCTAAAGAATTCGCGATAGGGGTTTATCTTTTTTGTTTCAAAGTTTTATTCTCTATCTTTAAACTTTTCCCTTTATATGACAAAACGACCTTTGTCACATCATTCGGGGACAATTGCCAATATATCGCAGATGAAATGGACAAGCAGGACATTTCCGTTCAAAAAGTATTTTTAATGAAATCAAGCAGCTCTATACAAGTTAAGGACGATGGGGAAACCATCGTCCTTCCGTTTGAATCAAAAAATATCAGTGCCATGATCCGATCGATTTATCATCTGGCTACTTCAAAATGGATTATCATCGATAATTATTTTGGCTTTCTTTCAGCCATTTCATTCAAAAAGCAAGTGACATGCGTGCAAGTGTGGCATGCGGCCGGTGCCGTAAAGCAATTCGGAGCAAAAGACCCTTCCATTAAAAACCGTTCAGCCGGTGCAAGGAAAAGATTTTTTGAGGTATATGATAAATTCGATTATGTTACGGCAGGTTCAGAGAGAATGGCCGAGATTTATCAAGAAAGTTTCCAACTGCCGGCATCCCATATCCTAAGGACCGGGATACCTCGGACCGATTTCTTTTTTAATGATGAATCAAAAAGGACTGCCCGTAATGCTTTGCTGGCCAAGTATCCAGAACTTGAGCATAAGAAAATCATGTTATATGCCCCTACATTTCGTAATGACGGCTTGAACAACGGAAAGATTGCTCTTGATTTGGAATTGCTCTACAAGGAACTTAAGGGCGAAAATTATGCGTTATTACTAAAGCTGCATCCAGCTGTAAAAGCAGAGCATGATTTACAAGATAAATTCCCGGGATTCATTTTCCCTGTCAATAGTGACTTTCACGTTAATCAACTGCTGATCAGTACGGATCTTTTAATAACCGATTACTCATCGATTCCATTTGAATTCTCTTTTTTGGGAAGACCCATGATATTCTTTGCATATGACTTAGAAAAGTATGTGCAGGAACGGGGATTCTGGGAGGATTACTCTTCTTCCATGCCCGGACCCGTGGTATCCACCACAGAAGAGCTCTTGAGGAAAATCCGTACCGCCGATCATTCATTAATGAAGATCGCTTCCTTTAACCAAAAATGGAATGAATACTCCACGGGAAAATCAAGCAGGAATTTAGTTGATTTCCTTTTTAAATAAAACCACCCACTTCGTAAAACGAAGTGGGTTTTCTATTTTTCCATAAACACTGAGCGGGAATGCATATCCCAAAAAAAGGTGCATTTTTACAGCAAATGACAAAGAGAAAGGCGAAACTCCAAAATGTGAAAAAAGACTCACAATATAGAAAATATTGTAGATTACAATACTCAATCGCCACCAATATAAACCAGTAAAATACTACTATTTTCCCCTTGTAACAAAAATGTAATATGTTTAAACCCATTTATTTTGTTAGAATAGGGAAAAAGACATATTTGAGGTGGAAAACCGTGAAAAAAAGTGTTGTCGCATTTTCGACATTAGCCATTTTATCTTCGACTTTTGTTTCTCCTGCCCTTGCCGGTACATATACAGTCAAAAGCGGTGATAACCTAAGTAAAATTGCCCAGAAGCATAATACGACGGTAAAAGACTTAAAACAGCTTAATAACTTAAAATCAGACTTCTTGAGAATCAATCAAAAATTAATTACACCCAACTCCAAAACAACATCAAATGCTTCTTCAGTTTCCATGAAAACAACAAAGAAAACCACATATACCATTGTTTCAGGTGATACCTTAACCAGGATAGCAAACAAGCATAACCTTACACTTGCTGAATTGATGAAAATGAATAACTTAAAATCCGATAGAATTTATGCAGGCGCCAAACTTATCGTATCCAAATCAACCACCACCACTACCATTGATTTACCCGGCAGCTCCAAACCATCCAGTGGTACACAGACCCCAGCCAATTCGTCTACATACATTGTGGTAAAAGGTGATACTCTTTCCAATATTTCCAGAAAAACAAACTTGACTGTAGCCCAGCTTAAATCAATCAACTCGTTAAAGTCCGATTTAATCAGAGTGGGGCAAAAACTGAAATTAAGTAAATCGGCAAGCACTGCCCCTGCAGATAAAAACGATGGTGGAAAAGTGGAAGCCCCAAGTTCAGGAAACAAAGTGGCCAAGCTCGTTTCCGAAGCAAAGAAATTGATCGGCACACCTTATTCGTGGGCGGGTTCCTCCCCATCAGGATTCGATTGCAGCGGATTCATCTACTATACGTTCAAGAAGGCTGGGTATGATGTTCCAAGGCTTTCATCATCCACCTATTATGATATGGGCAAAAAAGTTACTTCACCGAAAAGCGGCGATCTTATCTTCTTTGCAACGGGTTCCAATAAATCAGTCATAAGCCATATGGGAATTTACTTGGGCGGCGGGGAATTCATTCATGCCTCATCAAGTAAGGGAGTAACGATCAGTACCACTTCAAACTCTTATTTCAAAAGTAAAATCATCGGTTATAGAAGTTTATAAGATTTACTTGCCAGACTTTCTCTTAAAGTCTGGCAAATTTATGGAAAGAATCATAACTTCTTTAACTCTTCTATACAATTTGGGAAAACAATTGAATGCTGTGCAAACGAAGGAATTCAGAATCCTTCGTTTTTTTGAATGAAAAAAGGTAAATATGCACTCTACCTACAAAAAGAAACTATTCTAATTTTGACAAAAAAAAGGTATAGTTAAAAATACCGACTAGGTACTTTTTCACACCTTCCATTTTGTGGGATGGTTAAGGGAGGAATATTAAATGAGATCCGAACATAAAAAAAAGAAAAAGAAACGCAAAACGTTTAAAATAATCGGCTTCACCCTTCTTATCCTTATCATTGGCGCAGGTGTTTATGGCGCTTCAGTATATCAATCATTAGCCGGTGCGATCAGCACTATGCAGGGCACAGCCCATAAAACGGATAAACGTGTAGAGGACATCAAGTTCAAAAGCCAAGATCCATTTTCATTACTGATTCTTGGTGTGGATGAAAGAAAAAATGACTCAGGTCGATCAGATACGATGATTGTCATGACCGTTAATCCTAAAAAAGAGTCGATTGAGTTATTGAGTTTACCGAGAGATACGCGTACAGAGATCGTCGGTAAAGGTATAAATGATAAAATGAACCATGCCTATGCATATGGCGGAGTGGCCATGTCGATAAATACAGTGGAATCCTATTTGGATATCCCGATTGACTATTACGTCAAAATGAATATGGAAGGCTTTCAGGATATTGTGAATGCCGTTGGTGGTGTCAAAGTCGATAATGATATGGACCTTGCCTATAAAGGATATACCTTCAACAAAGGTACAATCGACTTAAATGGTAAAGAGGCCTTGATCTATTCCCGAATCCGTAAAGAAGATCCCCGCGGGGATTATGGACGGCAAATGCGGCAACGCCAAGTTATCCAAGCTGTCATGAAAAAAGGGGCAAGCCTATCAACACTTACCAATTATGACGATATATTCGAAGCTTTAGGTAAAAATGTGGAAACCAATTTAAGTTTCAATCAAATGTTGAGCATTCAAAATAACTACAAATCATCCCTCAAAAATATTGAACAATATACACTTGAAGGTGACAATCAACGGGTAGATGGCGTTTGGTACAACATCGTTCCAGAAGATACAAAGCTTGCAGCCCAAAATCGTGTTAAAGCACATTTGGGATTATAATGGAAGGAGGATGACTTTTATCGGTCATCCTCTTTTTTTACTTCTTTCTCAATTTTTTTAAAGTAATCGGAACGTATCACCTGATCACTCAGATCAATCTCCTTTTGATCTTTTGGTGAAAATCCTTCGACCTTGCCTTCCCCATTTATTTTCATTTGAGAACCATAATCCCCTTTTAATATCAAGGCATCACCCTCTTCCCCATCCAGCATGCTCTCTCCAAAGTATGAAGAACTCTTTATATTGAACAGATCATATAGAGTGGGCAGAATATCGATTTGGCCCGCCACCTTATCTATCGTTCTTCCTTCCATATCCTCCTGATAAATGATCACGGGAATGGGCATATATTTTTCGATCCACTCTTCATCGCTAATTTTACTACCGTAATACGCTTCAACCTCGTGTTTATCTTTTAAGAATAGCCCATCATGATCTCCGTAAATGACAATTACGCTGTCTTTCAATTTCCCGTCATCCTTCAACTTCTTAACGAAATCCCCGATAGCTGAATCTGTATAATGAATGGCTTCGAAATATTTAGTCAGGTAACTATTTTCTTTTCCAACTTCAGGCTTTATTGTTATCTGTTCCTTCGGCAGCGAAAAAGGTACATGGCTGGTCAAAGTAACGAAAAAAGCGTAATAGGGGTTTTGTTTATCTTTTAAGAAATCATAGCTTTGATTAAAGAAACTGCGGTCTCCCAAGCCCATCGAAATCATCTCATCCTGCTTCATATCCTCTATGGAAAGATAGTCATCAAAACCTAGCGAGGGATATGCATGCTGCCTATTCCAAAAGTCTTCTTCATCTCCGTGGAAAGCAAAACTTTGATAATCCGACTTCTTTAATTCCTTGGCAAGACCAGGAAAATCATTATAAGGGAACCGAAAAAAGGTCGCACCTTGCTTTAAAGGAAATAGTCCGGTATTCACGATAAGCTCTCCATCAGATGAATTTCCAAATACCGTCTGCGGATATACATGCGGGAAATACAATCCCCCTTTCGCCAGTTCATTCATGAATGGCGTGACCTCCTGCCCGGCACTGGTTTGAAAGAGCGGAAACGCCTGTAAAGATTCCACCTGGATGATAATGAGATTCTTCCCCTCCAAGGATCCTGAATGGGCATTTTCCTTTCTTTTCTTTTTATTGAAGTAATCAGAAACGGCCTTCTTTTCTTCCGAAGACATTTCATCCCTTCCCGAGTCATTAAAATAGGCATACGCATCCAATGCGTGATGACCGATAGGACCCCAGTTTCGCAAAAAGGTATTTGCCTCATAACGACGGGTTATATCGACTTTGTCGATAAAGATATTCTTGACCGGTTTTAATCCTGCTATCATCAGGAATATTACGGCCGGCACAAGTGCCATATGCTTGAGGGGGTATTTTTTCTTCACAAAAGATTCAGCAATTGGAATGCCTGCCAGAAGAAAGATTGCATCCTTGATTTCCATCATACTGAATATACTTTCACCTAGCCCATTCAGATTGCTTTTTTGCATCCACATATAGGATGTTATAGGTGTCGAATAATAACGATAAAACCAGATGTCCCCAAGGAAAAAGACCATGATTGAAAGAAGGAAAACTGAAAAAATGATGCCCTTTATGATTCGATTCGATATCCATTCCTTCAGATAAACAATAAAACCGGCAACACCGATGATTATCGTAATGATCCCAATAGAAAGATCGTTACCCATCCTATCATTCGTATAAATGAAAAGTATGGCCACGATTAAGAATGACAATAACTCAAATAGCCTCTCCTTCAAGCGTTGATTACGGTTATTCTTCATGCTCCTGCCACTTTCCTCTTCAATATTTCCAAGCCTTGGTTAGGCTAGATTGCGGAAGATTACTTATAAATATTACTTAGCGTTGCCATTTATGAGAAATTGCACACAGAAAATGGCATAAATATTTGGTGCTACTGACTTCCCTTATAAACAAAAAACCTTCATCACTAAAAGGATGAGGGCTTTGCTTTGGCACTCCGGCAAAAAGCTGCCGATTGCCGCTAGACTCATGCAGTTGTTTTTCTACTTTCTCTTCCATTCAAAAGCAATCTTCCAACCTTCATCAGGAATCGATTCCGCCAACATATCCCCTTCCTCGAACAAGAAACGCCATGGCATGCATGAAAGTGCTGGAAGCTCACCAAGCTCTGCAAGATCGAATGTCTTTTTTGCGAGGAATTTTCCATCTCCATCAACTAACAGTAAATCCACGATATCAAAACTGACAGCTTTCTCTATTGAACTTCGCAGAAAAGCCTCTATGATGACATCATCTTCCACCCTAGTCAGCTTGATGCCGGATATTGAAATTTGGTTCGGTTTTAATGCAGGCAGCCTTTGATGGTGGAATTTATATACATATTCCTCTTGCTTGGAAATATCCCACCCCCTGTGAAACATCAGGACAGTATGAACGGTGTCATCATGATTTGCTAACTTAGGTACATCTGAAGCTGCATTATCCCTTTTTCCAAATAAACTCATCGTTCCTCCCCCTCCAAAGAAGCTGCATCTTGCTGATTGCTTTTCATATATTCCATAAAACGGATGCTTATCTCCGCCTCAATTTTACTTAATAGAAGGTTGAATTGACTGAGAGCTGCTTTTTCAAACAACGCATATGGGTCCTGCTGACCATATTCACTTAAACCAATGCCTTCCTTCAAACTGTTCATTTCATCTAAATGGTTCATCCAATTTGTATCGATGTGCTGTAGCATGAAAGCGCGCAACTGGTTTCCCCATTCTGCATCGTCTTGAAAGATCACCAGTCTCGATTCCCATTCAGCTAAAGCCTCCAACACCCTTCCTCCAATTTGGCCTTCTATATCCTTCAAATCACTTTCCTGCCAACCTAACGACAGCAAAACAAAGGTTAGCTCTTCAATTAAGGCAGAGGAGTCAGGCTCCGCTATATGTTCACAGTCATATTTCACTGTGAGCCGAGTAATGTATTTTACGATGTAGTCAAGTAAAATGGCCGACATCCGTTCAGGCTCCATATCAAGAATCCGATCTCTCATTGCATAGATGATTTTACTCTGCTCATTTAATGCATGTTCCAACTTCAATAAGTGATATCGGCTTGATTGATGCATCTGCTCTACCGTTTCCTGAACCATTTTAACGAATTTATCGGGTGCAGGGCCCAGCACCAACCCATTTTCATCCGTTTTGATTTTCTTGATATAACGTCCCATTTCTTCTTCATCATAGTAATTAAACAAATCATCTTCCAAAGAAATGATGAATTGTGTTGAACCAGGATCACCCTGCCGCCCGGAACGTCCTCTTAACTGCATATCGATCCGACGGCTTTCGTGTCGCTCCGTCCCGATAATATGAAGGCCGCCCAATTCCTTGACATCATTCCCAAGTAATATATCCGTTCCTCTCCCAGCCATGTTCGTAGCCAGCATCACTTGTTTTTTTTGCCCGGCCTTCGCAATGATCTCCGCTTCATCCTCTTCCGTCTTCGCATTAAGGATTTGATGTTTAATTTTTCGATTATCCAGTTGAACCGAAATTTTTTCAGATTGCTCAATGGAGGTCGTCCCGATCAGGATAGGTCTGCCTCCATCATGGATCCTTTTTACTTCCGTGACGATTTTGTTGATTTTGCTTGTTTCATCTTTATAAAGCAAATCAATCTCATCCACTCGAATAATAGGCTCATTAGTTGGAATTTCAATGACGGGGAGCTGATATATTTCCTGGAATTCAGACTTTGATGGCATGGCACTCCCTGTCATCCCAGACATTGAATGATATAATCGAAAATAATTTTGGACGGAAATCATAGCCTGTGTTTCATTCTCTTCGGAAATCTCCAATCCCTCCTTTGCCTCAATGGCTTGATGTAGCCCGTCACTGAAGCTTCGCCCTTCCATCACCCTGCCTGTGAATTTATCGATGATTGCAATCTTTCCATCGAAGACAATGTAGTCCACATCCAATTTCATGATTGCCTGCGCTTTCAGCGCCTGTGTAACATTATGTAATAACTCTTGATGCTCCATTCCATACAGATTGTCGATGCCAAAGGCCTCTTCAATCTTGGAAGCACCTTGATCCGTGAAGAAGGCGGACCTTGACTCGATGGAAATCTCGTAATCATCCTTTTCTATAAATGTCTTCATGATTTGCGACGTGATCTGGTGAAGCTCGGTTCCGTCGTTTGCCCTGCCCGCAATGATTAATGGTGTCCTCGCTTCATCAATCAAGATGCTGTCAACCTCATCGACAATGGCAAATCGGTGTCCTCTTTGAACCTTGTCTTCCCTTCGAAAAACCAGATTATCACGCAAATAATCAAAACCGAACTCTGTTGCCGTCCCATACGTGATATCTGCCGCATATGCTTCACGTTTCGCGGAAGGTCCCATTTGGGAAATGTTCAAACCGACCGTCAAACCTAGAAATTCATGAATTTGTCCCATTAACTCTTTATCACGTTTGGCCAAATATTCATTGGCCGTAATAATATGGACACCGTTACCGAACAGTGCATGTAAATAACTAGGCAATGTAGAGACAAGCGTCTTCCCCTCGCCCGTATTCATTTGGGCAATGCCCCCTTCACTCAGGACAAAACCGCCTGCAAGCTGAACATCATGGTGCCTAAGATTCAATACTCGCTTGGAAGCCTCCCTCACGACCGCAAATGCTTCGGCTTGTATATCCAAAATATTATCACCAGCATCCAAAATGCTTTTAAATCTATTCTTCATTCCGCTTAATTCCAGATCTGAGTATTTTTCATATTTACCCTCTAGCCGATTCACTTCTTCTACCAACTTATAAATTCTCTTCAAGTCTTTAGAACCTTCTTTGAAGAACTTTTTCATACTGGATAGCATAGGGTTTTCTCTCCTATTAATTCAATTGACTTTTAGTGAAATTATATCAGTTATGTATTTACTGTTTATAAATTATCGCCTTCATATTGTAATTATATAGAAATTCTTTATTTTTTTGAAAGACAAATTATACAAAAACCGACTCGATGCCGCTAACCATGCTAAAAAGATTAGCTCATCCTTAATATCAGGGAGGGGTTTTTTTATCGATTTAAACAAATAATAGGAAGACTTTCACCCAATGGAGGATTTCAGATGAATAAGACATCCAGATATAAACTCGTACAGCCGCATCGCTTTGGATTATTCGTTCTTATAATTTTCTTTATTAGCATGAGCTCCCCTGTTCAAGCAGAAACTAGAAACACCCCCAAGAATGTCATATTGCTGATTGGCGACGGCATGGGGCTAGGAGCAATAGAAATTGCCCGGCAATTGGAATATGGAAAGACAGGTGTACTACATATGGAAAAACTGGAGCATGTCGCCCTGATGCGCACCTATTCCGCCAATAATTACGTCACTGACTCGGCGGCAGGAGGGTCGGCGATTGCCACTGGTATAAAAACCAACAATGAATCAATCGGTGTCGATGCCAATGGTTCCGAGGTGGATAGTGTATTGGATGCCTTTCAGAACAATGGCAAAAAAGTCGGGATCATCTCAACCAATATGGTTGTCGATGCCACACCCGCTGCCTTTGGTGCAAGTGTGCCTAACCGCTGGACAGGTGGCGCAAATATCGCGAGGCAGCTCTTTGATAACAGGATTGACGTCATTCTTGGCGGTGGTGCCAGCTATTTCGAGGCGGATAAGCAGAATGGCGAGGATTTAATCGCCAAATTTAAACAAGCTGGCTATGGGATTACGACGACTAAAGAAGAACTTAGTTCCATTAATAATCCGGCAAAACTTTTAGGATTATTTCACCCTACCTATATGAATTTTAAACTGGATAAAGAAGTATTACATTCCCAAGAGCCATCCCTCCCCGAAATGACATCCAAAGCATTGGATATTTTATCCCGGGGTGATAAGGGATTCTTCTTGATGGCCGAAGGTGCGCGTATTGACCATATGGAGCATGCAGCCGACATCACTGGAATATGGAAAGAAACCATCGAATTTGACCAAACCGTAAAAGAGGTTGTAGATTGGTCAAAAAATCGAAATGATACGTTGATCGTTGTACTTGCAGACCACGAAACAATGGGGACCTCCGCTTCTGAAACAATGGATATCACGGCATTGAAAAAAATCAGGGTTTCATCTGAATATATGTCCAAACAGCTTACATTCGATAAAAATAATGAAATCAATCCAGAAAGTGTCGTTTCCACATTCAAGAAGTATGCACATATATCCCTTACGGATCAAGAAGTCGATCAATTCATCGATAACGTAAAAAAGAATAAAACGCTTGTCTATCCAAAGCATCAAATCGATTGGGAAATCGGTAGCACCATCGCCAGGCACCATAAGGCGGGCGTAGCTGATCGAAGCATACGGGCGGCCAGTTCCACAGGAGGACACACAGCCAATATGATTCCCGTTTTCGCCTCCGGTCCAGGCAGTGAAGCCTTTGATGGAGTCATTGAAAATACCGATATCTCAAAAATCATCACAAAAGCCGCCGGCGTTCCGTTCACACCCGGTCAGCATAAAACAAAAGAGGAATGAATGCATTCATTCCTCTTTTAAGATTACTCATTAACTGCATTACATCGAATCGAATGTCATTTTTATTGAGGTCAGATAACTCAAGTTATGACGAAGTTTGGGGCATTACTCGCTAGTTTGAGGCATTTACTCTCGTGAATCCATCCTTTACTCTTGAGTTTAGTGCATTTACTCGTGAGTTTTCGCCTTTTACTCGTGAATTTGCAGCATTTACTCGTG
>NZ_JVPL01000288.1:0-24125 GCF_001054655.1 Bacillus sp. 220_BSPC | reverse complement strand
AGAGCGCCGAGGAGGCTCCCGGACCGCCCGCGGAAAGCGAGTGCCTGGAGAGAAAATCAACGTTCATGTTTTAAACTCCCTCAAAAATAATGTAGGCAATCTTAATTAAAATCGAGTTTGTCAACAGTCTGAAACTGCCTTAATACAAGGCAGTTTTTTATTATGATGGGGGGGCTCCTTTGCTGCACAGACCGTTAACGCAATAGGACTTTTTTTCTTTTTTTTCTGTGTTTTTATATTTTCTGATAATATAAAATTATTTTACAACACTAAAGATTCTTTAAAATATAAATGCCTTCATTGAATGTCTTTATAAGTTAATGCTCATGTAGATTTTGCTATCAGATTCTTTTTGCACCAGAGTAAAGATTAAAAATGAAAACGCTTACTGATGGTGAGTTGGATGGAATGAGTGGCCATCATCGTATCAATCAATTGTCTATTAAAATAAAGACCATGCAATTATTTTGTGAATGTAACGATTGGTGGTTAACCATATTGAGGAGGACTTTATTATGCAAGCACTATTAAAAGAAGAAGTTCAGCAGCCAAACCAGTCCAGGAAAAAGCATCCTCCAGGACTGTATATGCTGTTCGCTACTGAGGCATGGGAGCGCTTCAGCTATTACGGAATGAGGGCAATCCTTGTTCTTTACTTAACAGCAACGGTTGTAAACGGCGGGCTTGGAGTCGACAAATCTGCGGCTATGGGCATATACGGATTCTTTACTGGTGCCGTTTATATTACGCCAATGATTGGCGGATACTTGACTGACCGTTTCATAGGAAGAAGATTGGCGATCACGATAGGCGGTATTTTAATGGCGCTTGGTAACTTTTCGCTATTCGCAAGTCAGAGTTTGACAGCGCTTTACATTGGTCTTGGTTTACTGATTATCGGTAATGGTTTCTTCAAGCCAAACATCTCGACAATTGTTGGTGATCTTTATGAAGACAATGATCCGCGTCGTGATGGGGCTTTTACCATCTTCTATATGGGTATTAACGTTGGGGCTTTCTTCGCACCATTAGTAGTCGGGCTTATGAGCTATAAATATGGGTTCTTGACAGCAGCAATTGGCATGATTGTAGGACAGTTAGTTTTCAATTTATTAGGCAATCGCTATTTAGGTGATATCGGTAAAGAACCTACTGGCAAACCGGAAGTCACAGCTGGTAAAAAATCAGCTGCACCGTTAACGAAAAGAGAACAAAAACGTACAGCGGCTATCGTTATTTTGGCAGTCTTCGTCATTGCTTTCTGGGCCGCTTTCGAGCAGGCAGGAAGTTCATTGACATTGTATGCTAATGACCAAATTGATCGGAATGTATTCGGTTTTGAGGTTCCAACTGCCTGGTTCCAATCATTGAACCCATTATTCATCGTGATTTTAGCGCCAATTATGTCTGCTTTATGGTACAAGCTTGGCAGCTCAAAACGCGGTGACTTAAAAACCCCAACGAAGATGGCTCTTGGTTTAGTCACTGTTGGTTTAGGTTTCTTAGTACTGCTTCCTGCTGTAATGTATACAGGAAACGACACAGCGCTGAAAGTGAACATCCTGTTCATGATTGTAACGTATTTCCTTCATACATTAGCCGAATTAATGATTTCACCAGTTGGTTTATCAATGGTAAGTAAAATTGCTCCAATCAAGCTTGCCTCTCTTCTAATGGGAGTATGGCTGGCAAGTTCCGCGGTGGCTAATATGGTAGCCGGGCAATTAGCTGCATATACGCAGTCTTTAGGTTACCTGGAAATCTTTAGTGTGATTGGTTTTGTAACAATTGGTTTAGGTTTTGTATTGTTGCTTCTTTCGAAGCCAGTCGCAAAGCTGATGAAATAATGAGAAATGGAGCTCGACCCAAAAGGCATATAATGTGCCATTTGGGTCGAGCTTTTTATAGTGTGAAAAAATAAGCTGGTGTAAGAGGGGGAATCTCCACAACGACCCAAACCAGAATGGAACGATTCTCTGAAGTTTTATTTCTTTTTGCTTAATCTTGTTGTGTTTCGCATTTTCACGAGTCTTTCATCAATTTGAATGGTACGGAATGCTAATATGAGAAGTAATAATAAACACTTAGGTGGATTAATGGACTTGGTTTCAATAATCGGCCAGCCACTTTTAGTAGAAAAGGACTCAGAGCTGGTTATGTAAAAAAGCCTATGAATTTAGGATGGGATTCTACTCTTTATTGAGCACTTCAAAAAAATATGCACAAAGTTATTCTAGAAAGCCTGCGTTGATAGAATATCATGTATCTAGTGATGGAAGCCATCGAACGTTATGGGCTACATTAGTGGGTGCAGACTATATTAGAGCTAGAGTATACTCCACAAGTTACAATCTTTTCAAGAATGAAAATTATAAGAGGGTTCAATCTAACTTATGTGATTAAATGAAATTTGTACGAGTGGTAACTTGCAACAAAAAAGGGGGAATCTTGAGGATAAGGCTGGCCAGTTTTCCAAAGGCACGGACCCAGGCGCCAGGCCCAACCAGATGTAACATCCTCAATTATAAGGGGAGATGGAGGCTATGCAAGAGAAGGAAGGTAAGTGAATAGGTGATCTAATCCTATATGGAAACAGAAGAAAGGAAAAGGAAATCATATCGCAATCCCTAACGACTTCTGGATAGGCTATACTTATCTAGACAGAAAATTTAAGGTCGGGTAGACTACAGATACAACTAGTTATAGAAAAGAGGTCCGATATGCGACGCGATATACAACTGAATGAACGAGCTTTCTCTTCCAAGGAAGTGGCAGAAGAAGTGGGGATTGCAACTCCCACTGTTCGAAAGTATGGTCAAATCTTAGAGCGGAATGGATATGAGTTTTTGAAAGATGGAGATCGGCGTATCTTTGTTAAATCTGACATCGGAGCGCTTATAGCGCTACGCGATACGGACAAGCCCCTAGACGATACAGCTAAAGACCTTGTGTATCAACAAAAAGAAAGATTAGAAGGATCCAATGAAACACAGATAGCGATACCCGATACATATGAAAATTCACCCCACGACCCCAATCAATTAAACGAGGTCTTAATGTTTTTAGTCAATGAACTCGCAGCCACACGTGAAATGAATGTCCAACTGACAAACGATATGTCACAGCTTAAAACAAAGGTTTCCCGGCTCCAGCAAGATCATCATGTTATAAGTTCTAGTATTGGAAATTCAGCGCAAAGAACTAATACTAAAATTGAACAATTAACTGAACAACAAAATACCCATTACGAAACATTGCTGGAACAAGAAAAACAAAAAAGTGAACTCTTACAAAAAGAAATACAAAATATGCGGGACGAACAGAAAAAAGAATGGAGTTCACAAAATGAATTTAATAAACGTTTAGAAGAGGCTATACAAAAACGTTCCGAAAAATGGCGGGGACTTTTCTCCATATTCAGAAAATAAGGGATGACTGTTAAGTTTTTTTGCCTAGCTCTGTATTGATTTGTTATTGATGAAGAAACACTTGATAGATTGAGAAAAGCATTGTAATGCGAATCCACAAAACATTAAAAAATTCATAGTACCATATATGATTCGCGTAACTGAAAAACAGAATGAAGAAAGAATATTTAAAATTTACAGGATTTGGAACCTGTTATGTAAGAGCTCGGCGATTCCAATGTATCGGACGTTCTACCAAAGGCAAGCGAAGGGTCAATTGAAATTCATTGGAGATTTGTTTAAGCGATATGCATCTAAAACAAAATACACAATTTGAAGCAAGAAATAAAGGCATGTTTGATAAAAAGGGGGCTGAGGAGGTTGAAAACATGCATTCAAAAACAAAAGTCATCCTTAATAGAGGTGCTCCAGACAGGGATTGATCAGCTCTTTTTTTCTGTGTTGCGTATCGCTGGGCGATATAATTTGCAAATAAATTCGACTCTTTAGGTTTAATAGAAAAGTGACGTTTGATGGAAACATGATATACATCCGAATGAACGAGTATTCTTTTCTTAGGAAGTGGGAGGCACACATCCACTGTTCAAAAGTATGGAAAACTTAGAACGAAACGGATATGAGTTTTTTAGATGGTGGTTGCCTATCTTTATTCAATCTGACATCGAAGCGCACATAGCGTTATACGATACGTGATAAGGGCATGTCCCTGGAGGGTACAGCTAAATATCTTATATATCTATAAAAAGATAGATTAGAAGTAACCGATAAGCAGAGATAGCGATACCGGTATAAAGACAACTTAACCCATAATACCAAACAAATAAATGAGATTTTAAATGTTTTAACCAATGAACAACTCGCAGCTACGCTTGAAATGAACAATCCACTGACAAGGATATGGCTCAGCTTAAAACAACGGTTTCCCAGCTCCAGCAAGATCCATGTCCTCAATAGTGTTCCTCAAGAAAGGGGCTTATCGGTTCTTTTTTATGTTTCGTATCGGTGTGCGATATAACATGAAAATAAGTCCACAGATTCTTCATCTTTAAATAGAAAGGGAAGTCCGATATGCAACAGGATTTACTTCGGAATGAATGAGCAACCACTTCAAAGGAAGTGGAAATGCAAAATCAATGCTCGAAAGTATGTCTAAAACTTAGAGCGAAACGGAAGTAATTGTAAATATATGTAAATAAGCACACCTTCGTTCAATCCGACATAGAAACGCTTAAAGCGATACGCTATACGGGGAACCCCCTAAACGATAGAGCTAAAGGCCCTTGTATCAAGAAAAAGAAAGATTAGAAGGAGCCAATGAAACAGAGATAGCGATACCCGATACATATGACAATTTAACCCATGTTCTCATTCAATTAAAAGAGAGCTTAATTTTTAACCAATAAACTCGCAGCTACGCGTGAAATGAACATTTAACTGACAAACGATATGTCATAGCTTAAAACTGAACAACAAAAAAACCATTAAGAAACATTACTTCAATAAGAAAAAGGTTTCATTACTTTTTTTTAGTCTCTTTGACTATATTGAGATGTTAATAACAATTAAACCGAGGTATCAAATCAATAGTAGAAATTCCTTTGTTCCAACTATTCAGAATCACTATTTTCAAATTTCAACAATTTCCCGAGAAATAATACAAATTCTGAGTAGATATCGACAAAATTTAAAAGATGTAGTAAAACATTGGTGAAAATTATGACCAATTGAGTTTTTTAGCAAGGAATTCAGATAGGAAGCGTTGTTGATTGGGTTAAAAACTTGATTGAAAACGTTATGGGTATTGAGTATGGGGAAGTAGACGAACTATATCTCTTTTGAATGAAAGCGTATGTGTTGGAGAAGAACACACCTTTCAGGACTAAAGTAATATAAAGGGGTGAATGAGGGACAACCTACGATAGTACTGAAGGCAGCTAAATTGCCGCGAGTAGCGACCTGTGATGGCTCGTACATCACAACAAGACCTAGAAACAAGTCAAAGAAAACAAGGCTAAGGCCGAAGACAAAAGGGGTCCCAAGGCCAGGGATTCATATGTCTCGTGGCGAAGCCAAGACCACGCAGGCCAAACAATGATAGCGTTTTATATGGAAATAAGAGCCGTCTAAGTAAATTAAGGAAGGCAGCTAGATTCCCGCGAGTAGCAACCTATGCTAGTTACAAGTACTATGCAATCTCTAATTGGTCTAGAAAATAAACTATAAAAAACGTCAAGCTTAGCACCTTAAACAGGTGCTTTTTTATGTGCATACTTAATAAACACTCCTTTTAAAAGGAGTGCCTTCTTGTTATACAATTGCAGAGTAATAACTATCTGGTAATTTTCTAAAATCTACATACTAAAGCTATCTAAACCTTGTTGGGTCAAAGTAACAGAAACAATTGCCCAATTTTGAAGCTTTTTTCGAAGTGGACAAGCATAACTTAATCGTTTTCTTTGTCCTTGGGTTTGACAAAAGAAATACAAATTTTCTGGGGGAAGGAGGAGAATATCAATTCCCAGAATCATTCTAAGTAAAAGGGTTTGTTAAAATTTGGATTAAAATGAATGACCCTAAGCGGCTTTCCTTTTACTTGCATCTATTGCTTCGGTTATTTTGCAGGAGTTTGATATGAAACCCATCGTTGTAGATGTATTAGGAGTAATTAAAAACAGTTGGAGTTAACCTCAGAAAAAAACTCACCCCCGAAACTTGATGTCTGGAGGTGAATTTTACGGATTTAGAAAATGCATTAAGCTTTTGGAAGTTGGATATTTAAATCTAAAACTTAGTCTACTGTGAAATTATTTTTTATAGGTTCAATTATTAAGGGACTGAAATGTTCCTTCCTCTTTTTGTATTGTTCGATTATCTTTTCATTATTTAGTTCAATTTCCTGGATCCCTTCCATAATATCGAGAGCTAGTGTATCGGAATCGGTTGAAACGACTAAATTCTCCAGCCCAAGGGACTGAAACAAATCAAATACTTTAAATCTGTAACCGAGGGCGATACAGGGGACATTTCCTGCTAAGGAAAGGATATTGGCGTGAAGTTTAAAGTTAATGCTCAAACTGCAGACAGAGAGTTTTTCAATAAGCTCTTCCTCTGAGTATAATGATGGATCATAAGTCACATTCAAGGGGTCATTCAATTTATCGTAAAGTCGTTTGGAGGCTTCCCGGTCACTGCCCCAGACAACGTACAATAAAATTTTATAACCCGACTTTATTAATTTTTTGGATACTTGTAGTAGCGCATTTTCAATAGCAGCTTCATCCTGGCCGTACAATCGGTTGAATGTTGTACCCCAGTTTATTGCTGCTATTTTTTCCTTTTTCCTAATCACTGCGGGCGGGTTAAGCAAGATTCCGGGATCTCCAATCAGTTTAATTTTTTCACTGTTGATTCCAAATGTCTCTAGAACCTTCTTGGTAATGGGTCCCCTTACACCAACAAATGCTGCTTTTTCAAGGGTCTCACGAAACAAGATTATATCTTTTTCTGTAAAAGTCTTTTCTAATGATAGTGATTGTCCTGAGTTTATAATGTCCAGCTGTTCTTTAGTTATCCAGTCAAGGCCGCTTCCCCATATAAAAACGTCTTTTCCAAGGTCTATTGCCTGTTTTAGTGCTGCCATATAACCGGGGAGTAATAGGGAACCGCCACCTAAGATAACTGTGTCATATTCTTCCGTATGATTGATATCCACGCCAGGCAGGGAAGGGACAATCTCAATCTTGGTAGAGTAATTATAGTGCTTGTTTAACTCTTTAAACACGTTCCATAATAACTCGTCCCCCAAGTTGCCAAAACCAATCCAGCCAATATATAATACTTTCTTCAATACACTCATCCCTTAATTAGAGTTTTATAACACTCGAGCAGATTGGCTACACTGAATTTAATATTAAACTTATTTAACATCCATTCACGCGAAGCCGACCCTGCCTTTAGTAGACGGTCAGATGGAGATAGTGAAGACCGAATGTCATTTGCAATTGTATAGCGGCTGCAGGGTTTAAGAGAGCCGTGATCCCCAAAATAACAATGCCAAGCATCTTCAAAATTATGTTCTTCCACTAGACCGAAATATCCATGGCTTCCAGCCGCGATAACTGGTTTGCCGCAGGCCATAGCCTCCAGGGCGACTCTGCCCGTTCCAACCACACAGTCAGCCAATGAGTAATAATGCTGTAAATCAAGTCTTTCACCTACTAAATTGATAAAATTATCTGTTGATGAGCGATGTATCGTATCCGTTATGTCTCTTATTTCTTTAAATCGAGGGCCGCCACCAACAACTACAACATATAAATTGGGAATGCCCGAAAGCTTTAAGTCTTTACAGGCTCTCAGGAAAATCATGCAGATGTTTGCCTTTGTCCATGCTATTCGGCTGCTGTATAAAAGAACAAATGAATCCTTTGGGATCCCAAGCTGGACTTTTAGATCGGAGGAGTCTGATGGGGAATATCGAGTGGTATCTATTCCGTTAGGGATGACAATCGTCGGTTGATCTGTAAGCTTCTGTATGAATTGCTGGATTGGCGGGCTTACACAGATGATTTTATTTGCCAGGGGCAGTACCCGCAATAGTTCGGATTTTGGATAATAAGTTCCATGCACTGTAAATATTGAAGGAATACCAAGCTCTTTTGCTGCTTGAAAGGTTAAGAAAGCTGAAGGAGTTTGATGGCTATGAATAAGTGTTATTTTTTCATTCATGATAATTTGTTTGATTTCTTTACATAACTTCTCCTGTAAATCCGCTGGAATTGGAAGAGAGTAGGGGAATGGCACTTGGTAAATGGGACATTGTAATCGACTGAAGGATTGTAATAATGAACCCCCCCTGCTTATGATGACAATCCCTATGCCTTTATTTATCATTTCCTCAGCCAGACTTAAAACATGTGTCTCGGTACCGCCTACATCAATTCCATCAAGTGTCATCAGAACACGCATGGTAGATTCACTCATATCTCTTTACTGCCTTCTCCAAAAAATTCGCGGGAACGCTGCATAGGATGGAGACGATAATAATAGAGTGCTTCTTTTAAATTTTCGATATGGTAATTGGAGTTCAGGCATTTTGCAATAAATTCGTAGTCTTCAGCACCCTTTATCCTTCTGGTAGGGCCACCTAACTCATCAAAAATCACACCACGGAATAAAATCGTTCCATGACAAACGCAATGCCCTCCATTCCAATATACTTCCTTTATATCTTGACCGTACTTAAGCCAGTGTACGTTATTCTGGTTTTCAAATTCACCATCTGTAAAGACTCTATAGTTTGTCCCAATCAACACATGATCTGGATTCATTTTTAAGAAGTTCACTTGTTTTTCAAACCGGTTTGGATGAGATAGGTCATCACCATCCTGTACTGCAATATACTCACCAGAAGATAAATAATAACCAGTATTCAATGCCCCTGAAAAACCAACATTCCTGGGCAGGTCCACCACTACAACTGGGAATGAAGGATTGTTTTTTTTGATCCAGTTATCAATCATTTCAGCAGTGTGATCAGTAGAATAATCATTTACTATAATAAGTTCTATATTCTTATACGTTTGGTTAAGTATACTATTTAAACAGTCATCAACATATGGGGCTACGTTATGACAAGTCATGACCACACTTACTAACCCGGGAAATCTTTCGTATAACATTTTTCATCACCTCGGACATACTATATGTGAAATTGGTATCAAAGGTGAAACTTATCAAGCAAAATAAATAAATTGGGTGATACTACCTTTCTTCAAAATATTCTATTTAGTAGTGTCAATAACTTGTCTACTGCATATCCTTTAGAGTGCAAGAAAAGTTTAAGAACATGGAAAGGATGAAAAGCGTGCTATATACAGATTTAATCTTAGGGCATTTTCGGTCATTAAAAGAGGCCCTTAAAGGTTTGGTCAATAGAAATATTATTATCACAACACGTTTCTCGGGAGTAACAGGACAATTGATTAAAGTAAAGGATGACTATGCCGTATTGCAGGAAGCGGGCGATAGCTTAGTATACATCCCGATTAGAAGTATAGAACTGGTAACACTCGTTGAGGAGGAAGAAATATAATGTTTAACGAAGTGCTGAACAATCTAATCACTCACAATATACAAGTGGCGACAGACACTACTTTAGTGGAAGGTCTATTGGTGAAGAGCCAATCTGGTTTGATTGAAATCGTTGAATCAATAACAGGGTATGAAAATCAATCAAGGCTTGTCATTATACCGATAGTTTCCATTAATTTTGTGAGAGTTGCAGCTTAGAATAAAAGATATGCCTTCTATAAGTATTCCTTACTTTCCCACATAAACCTCAATGTGTATATAAGATAAAAAACCTGGTCTATGAAGTTCATTTTCTAGTAGTGGTGGTTTCATATAAGATTCACCTTGCATTTTTCAGATGAAACCGAAGGGAAATTGATTGTGAAAAGGAAGGTGATAAAGGACTGGGAATGTGTCACCTGACATTTTCTCATTTTTTTGTATAGCGCCATTGTTCATTTGATTTGGCGACCCAGACGAAGTGGAGTGTGGACTGTTTACAGCTGCACTCCGTTTTTCATTACTTCCTATTAAATTATCAATTGAATGGGCGGCATGAGGTAATCATCGCTTGAATCAAACTTAATTCACCATAGAGGAGACCTTTCGTAAGTTCACTGAACTTATGGGAGGTCTTTTCTTCGATATTTTTATGTTCTTCGGAATTGGACCTATTGTACGGTTTTAAAATTCCATATCTAGAACAGGGAAAAGGAATATGGACGGTTCCCAGGAATTAACGATTTATACGATGACTATTTGTATGAAGTGATTGATGAGTATAATCAGGGTCATAACTTTGTTTTTATTAAACTGCTGGCGAAAGTCCAGGGACGCGATGGAATATCATAATAATCATTCAAGAATTTAAAGGGAAAAAACCATATAACACCATATATGTTTCGGCATTCTCAGCAAGAGCGTTTGGGACATTCACAAATCTATACCACGATTAAATGTCCACCTTCCGATGTCTTCTACGTAAAAATGATTATATCAGAATAATATTATTGACTTTATCCTCTTATAAGGTTAAGAGGATTGCAACTGATGATTGTGTTATCAAAAAACAGGTGAATGATGATTATTTCTTCACGACGGAATGTTTTGGTCAAGTTCCTTACTTTCACGAACAATACCGGTTTTAAAAGGGGGCGAACGTGTGAATATTCGGAGCAGCATCATCATTCATGGCTGAAAGGGATATTGGGGTTCTACGTATCTACATATGATTTCTTATAAACATATTTATATTTTTCGAGAGTTTCGACATTATATTGACAATAATATAGTTACTCATTACAATTGAAAATAATTCTCAATATGGTACAGGGGGCACCAATGTGATGTCAAAACGAAGAAACAGCAAACAAGTGTTATTAATATCGGCAATCGTTTTAATTTTATCAACGCTTTTACTTGGATGTACAAATGAATCAAAAGAAAATTCGACTTCAAACAAAGACAGTAAAGACATGCTTACTTTGGCTTGGCCGAGGGATATAGGTGAAATGAATCCGCATGTCTATAATCCTTCTCAATTATTCGCTACATCAATGATATATGAGCCTTTGGTCAGCTACCAAGATGGAGGTAAGCTGAAACCGCATTTAGCTGAATCTTGGGAAATTTCCAAGGATGGGAAGGAATATACGTTCAACCTCCGTCAAGATGTGAAATTTTCTGACGGTACGAGCTTTAATGCTGAAATTGTGAAAAAGAACTTTGATACTATATTGAAAAATGTTGATTTACATAGTTGGTTGGGCTTTATTACGAAAGTGGATCAAACGGAAGTAATTGACCAAAACACATTTAAACTAACATTAAAGGAGCCATATTATCCTACTATTCAAGAGTTAGCCGTTGTTCGTCCAGTCCGATTCTTAGGTGATGCTGGATTCCCTAAAGATGGTGACACTTCTAAAGGTGTTACAAAACCAGTCGGTACAGGGCCGTGGATTTTGGAAGAACATAAAGCAGATGAATATGCTATTTTCAAACGCAATGAAAATTATTGGGGTGAACTCCCTAAAGTTAAGAAAATCAAAGTCAAGATCATTCCTGATGCGGAAACCCGTGTTCTTGCTTTTGAAAAAGGTGACCTGGACCTAATTTATGGTGAAGGTGCTATCAGTCTGGATGCGTTCAAACAATTAGAAACAACCGGTAACTATGAGACTAGTATTTCTGATCCGGTTGCGACAAGACAACTAGTTATGAATACGAAGAAAGAACAACTTTCAGATTTACGTGTTCGTCAAGCGTTACAATATGGATTTAATAAAAAAGCAATGGTTGACGGAGTTACTTCTGGGTTGGAAGAGAAGGCAGATTTCATTTTACCGACAAACTTCCCGTATACTTCAGACATTGATGTAACAGCGATTGATTATAATGTCGAAAAAGCAAAAGCTTTATTAGATGAAGCAGGATGGAAGCTTCCAAAAGGAAAAAACGTTCGTGAGAAAGACGGAAAGCCGCTTGAAATCGAGTTAATGTACGACTCTGCAGAATCGATTCAAAAAGCAATGGCCGAAACATTACAATCTGAGTGGGCGGCACTGGGTGTTAAATTGAATATCGTTGGAGTTGAGCTTACGGTACAAATTGAAAGATTCAAAGCTAATGATTTTGAATTGAATTTCTTTAGTAACTATGGCGCTCCATATGATCCACATACTTTCGTAAATGTCGTTGGTTCGGAAGGATTTGGTTTTAACGAAGCCATTTCATCTTATCCGAACAGAGATGAGTTGTTAAAACAAATTGCAGATGTTCCTGGAACAACAGATGAAAAAGAACGTCAAGAACTTTACTCAACCATTTTGGAATCACTGCAAGACCAAGGAGCGATTGTGCCTATTTCTTATATTAAGAAAATAGCTGTTTACCAAAAAGATGTATCTAATTTTACATTCCCTGCTAACCGGGATGAACATCCATTCACAGGGATTAGCATCGAGAAGTAAGTTACAGGAGGGTTTTCATGGGCACTTATATCTTGAAACGAATTATGGCCATTATTCCCATCTTTCTTTTGGCCACTCTTCTAACGTTTGGAATGATTCACCTTTCACCTGTGGACCCAGCTGAGGCATATTTATCTGCAGCACATATCCAATCTACAGATGAGATATTGGCACAGAAAAGACATGAGTTTGGCTTAGATCAACCCCTCCATGTTCAATATGTAAATTCTATTATTAAGATATGCCAATTTGATTTTGGCATATCTTATCTTTCGAATAAACCTGTTTGGGAAGAGGTTACCTATCGAATGCCAGCGACCATTCAGTTAGCTTTAGGTAGCATCCTATTAGCTATCCTGGTCAGTGTCCCTCTTGGGTTTTTGGCAGGCATAAAGAAAAACAGTGGTATTGACCATTTTAGTCGGCTTCTCTCTTTTTTCGGGGCGTCCATCCCTTCTTTTTGGCTTGGTTATTTATTGATTTTTTTCTTTTCTGTTAAACTCGACCTATTTCCTGTCGAAGGAATCGGGACTTGGCAACATCTGGTTCTTCCTTCCGTTACTTTAGCTTTGCCATTAATAGCTTTGTATACTCGACTATTACGTGCTAGCGTTCTTGAAAATTTACAGGAACCTTATGTCCTTTTTGCTCGCACAAGAGGGATTCATGAAAAAGTCATTATGGGAAAACATGTATTGAGAATAGCCATATCCCCCATGATTACTGGACTGGGTATGAATTTAGGAAAGCTGCTGACTGGAACCATTATCGTCGAAGCGGTTTTTTCCTGGCCAGGATTCGGTCGTTATTTCATAGAAGCTATTTTTAATCGGGATGTTCCTGTCATTCAATGCTATGTGCTTTTAGCTGCGGGACTTTTCATTTTTAGCAACTTGATTGTTGACCTAATCCAAATGTGTATCGACCCACGCATCTCCAGAAAAGGAGGGCAACGTCAATGATAACAAGTCTTCGTATTATGATGAGAAGTCAGAAAGTGATTGTCCTTTGTTCAATAATATTAAGCTTCCTATTTATCATCACCATCTTGGCTCCTTGGATTGCACCTAATGATCCTATTGCTGTCAATTTAGCTAATAAACTACAGCCATCTTCTTTTGAGTATCCATTGGGAACGGATCATTTAGGAAGATGTACGTTATCACGCATCTTATATGGAGCTCGCATTTCGTTAGGATTTGCTACATTAATCTTTATTTCATCTTTAGGCATCGGTTTGATTGTCGGAACCATTGCAGGTTATAAAGGTGGATGGGTGGACCAGGTGCTAATGAGACTGTGTGATGGTGTTATGGCATTTCCGAACCTTTTGCTCATTCTTGGACTTGTTGGTATATTGGGACCTGGCCTTAAACAGGTCATCATAGCATTGATGCTTGTGCAATGGGTATATTATGCGAGAATTTTCCGAGGAATGGTACTTAGTCTAAAAGAACAAAACTATATAGCGGCGGCTAAAATAAGCGGTTCTTCTCAATGGAAGATAATAAAGAAACATATTGTTCCAAATGTTCTTCCTCCGCTCGCTGTTATGGGTACATTAGAAATGGGTTGGGCCATCATGGATATATCGGCCATGTCGTTTCTAGGTTTGGGCGTGCAACCCCCTACACCAGAATGGGGAGCAATGATTCATGAAGGGAAATCCTATATTCGGACGAATCCAGAATTAATGCTATATCCAGGTTTGATGATTATGCTTGTTGTCGTCACCTTCAATTTATTAGGCGAAGCGCTATCAGAACGTTTTGGAGTCAAACGTCGTTAATAAAAAGGATGAGAAGATTGAGAACAGAACGGTCGATTGTATTAACAGTGAGCGATCTACATGTACAAACAAAGGATGGTGCTTCCACCCTCGTTCAGGATATTAATTTTGAACTGGAAAAAGGGAAGGTATTGGGTCTTGTTGGGGAAAGTGGGAGTGGTAAAACCGTTACGAGTATGTCCATTCTACAGCTTCTTGATCGGAAAACAACGACAATCAAAGGGAGCATTACCCTTCAAGGACGAGAATTAAATGGTTTGGACGATAAAGAAATACGTGGAATTCGCGGCAAGGATATTGCCTTTATTATGCAAAATCCGATGAATTCATTTACGCCTGTTTTTACAATTGGCAATCAATTTGTCGAAACGATTAGGACTCATACCGCATTGAATAAAAAACAAGCAAAAGAGCTTGCCATCGAGGCGATGCAAAATGTAAACCTGCCAAATCCCGCGAAACTATTAAAAAGCTATCCTTTTCAATTGAGTGGAGGTATGCTTCAACGCGTGATGATTGCGATGGCCGCATGTTTACAGCCTTCCGTTATTATTGCTGATGAGCCGACGACTGCACTCGACGTACATAACCAATTACAGGTACTTCGCCACTTGGATAAAATCCGTTCTGAATATGGAACATCCATTTTACTCATTTCTCATGATCTTGGCGTCATTTCTGAAATGGCAGATGATGTAGTCGTTATGCAACATGGCAGAATTGTAGAAACAGCAAATGTGTTTGAACTATTTGATAATCCGCAGCATGAATACACAAAGAAACTGCTAAATGCCCGTCTTAGCATTAAACATGAAGAGCTTATCACCCATATGTCGTGATATCTGGATTGCATTTTTTGAGGGGTGAACAAATGAGTTTATTACAAGTAAAAGCAGTAACTCATAGCTATAATTCTCATACGTTTTTAAAATGGAAAGAGCCTTCTAAAAAAGTACTCACTGACATTTCCCTCTCCATTGATGAAGGAACATGTTTAGGGCTGCTTGGCACGAGTGGAGCTGGAAAAAGTACATTAGGAAAAGTGATCCTTGGTTTAGAACGTCCACAGCAAGGACAGGTTCTGTTTCAAGGGCATGATATCTATACCGCTGATAAGCTTACACGACAAAAGTTACGCCGAGATCTACAAGTCGTCTTTCAGGATTCATATTCAGCTGTCAATCCACGAATGACCGCCGAAGGTATTATAGGCGAGCCATTGGAAAACTATGAAAAACTAACCGTAGCCGAACAAAAAAGAACGGTTATTGAGTTATTGGAAAGAGTGGGCCTAAGTGAAAAGGATTTAAAAAAATACCCACACCAATTTAGCGGTGGACAATTGCAAAGAATTAATATTGCTAGAGCAATCTCTCTTAAGCCATTGCTAATCGTCTTGGATGAATCCGTAAGCAGTCTGGATATGGTTAATCAAACACTTATTTTAGAATTATTAAGTGAGTTGAAAAAAGACTTCGGCTTATCTTATCTTTTTATTACACATGATATTAAAGCGGCTTATTCAATCTCTGATACTTTGGGTGTACTGGAAAAAGGAGAATTAATCGAGCATTACAATTCCAAAGATCAGTTTTTTTCGTCAGAACATCCTGTCGTTAAACAGATGAGAAGTTCTATACTCGCTGAGCATCCGCGTTTTCGTTCTCTTCCAATGAGGATTAACAAGTCCTAGTTTAGAATATATCTTTGCCGATTTCAGTTTGAAAATCGAGGCCCTTGTTTATCTCATATTTAAGGAGTTGCAATAGCATACTTTATACCGGTTATTCGTTTTTTACGATTTAGCGATGTGGGCGTTCGTTATTATGACTAACGTTGAATATCCGGCTGCCATCTGGCAGCTTCTGTAACTAAAGGGGAAGTTGGTTTCACAAGCTATCGAGCATTTCGCTGTAATGGGGAATGCTTTTTATTTTTGTCTTATAAATGTATAAACAATAATAATGTAATCAAATTCAATAATATTTTATTGTAAAACAATAAAAAACATGTTAAATTCAAATTGACAATAATTAAATGAGGTGCTTTTCATGAAACGAAGTTCAACACTCTTTTTAAAGGCAGCTGTTATTTTTATCGGCATTCCGGTTCTTGCTTTGTGTCTATTTTTGTTGCCTCAGATAGCGAATGAAGCAAATGAAGCAGCAGAAAGAGGTTCAGATTTGGCCTATGTGGTATATGGCCTATTAATGGTTATGTATGTGTCGGCAATCCCATTTTACTTTGCTTTGTATCAATCTTTTAACCTATTAAGCTATATTGACAAGAACCAAGCTTTCTCGGAATTATCTGTAAGAGCGCTAAAGAAAATCAAAAAATGTGCCATCACAATCAGCGGCTTGTATGTGGTGGCCCTGCCATTCGTCTTTATCCTAGCGGAAGTGGATGATGCACCGGGTCTCGGACTAATCGGAATGGTCATGATTTTTGCTCCCATGGTGATTGCTGTCTTTGCGGCTGTCCTTCAAAGACTTTTACAAGAAGCCATCGATATAAAATCAGAGAATGACTTAATAGTCTGAGGTGAATAACATGGCAATAATAATCAATATTGATGTGATGCTGGCTAAAAGGAAAATGAGCGTAACAGAACTTTCGGAAAGGGTCGGAATAACGATGGCTAACCTTTCTATATTGAAAAATGGAAAAGCAAAAGCGATTCGACTATCCACGTTAGAAGCGATTTGTAAGGCTTTGGACTGTCAGCCGGGAGATCTTTTGGAATACAAAAGTGAAGAGGGAACTCCAGGAGAATAGATCATTTAGGTAGGCTGCTGCGGCAGCCTTTTCTTATGGAACTGACGGGGTGGGATAGTTGAATAGTGCTCTTTGACCTTTCTTCAACTATTGGGCCTTTTTGTTGAAGAAGGATATTTTCTGTTTTTAGAGAAATAGAATTTAAAAAAGCCATCCTCAAAATAGGTGGCTTGTGATATTTGTCATTCTTGTTTTATAAATAAAGAATCTGCTGGCATACCCTCTGTTAATTTTCATGAACAGCAATTCTCCAATTACTTAGGAAACTTTATAAATAATAACACCACTAATCCTGAGATATATTAAAAACAGCAATAGCCCAACAATGCAAATCGTTCCGATTGAAGCCAAAATATTAAGGATTTTATTTGCTTTAGTACTGAACAGCTTACAAAATACAATATTAACTCCAACTCCAATAATTCCACCTAATGTATTTCCCATAAAGTCAGTTATATCGCTAGCTCCTATTGCAAAGATGAATTGCAATCCTTCAAATAACAAACTAACTCCGGCTATTACTGCAATCTTTTTCAAGAAAGGCCAATTTGATTTTAGCATACTGATATAAATTCCAAATGGGATAAATGCAAGTACATTATAGATTATTTCATTAAAATCTATTTGATTATTAACATTAGCTGAACCAGCAAAAGGGATTAAGTTGATTTCCCTAAAATCCGGCAAGCCTTGGAGTGAAAATTGCATTTTAAAGAGTATAATCCATGTTAATGTAAATAAATATACGGCCAACAAGCCTACGGTTAACTTATTTTGATTGTTTTTTGATTTTTCCATATAAATCCCCAATTCCTAATTCATTTTCAAATTTATAATCTATGCTTTAACCTACTTTACACTATGCTATCATCTCCGGAAATTTTTCAGATTTGATCCTCTTAATCTTGGGATATCGGTAATATCTTAAGAATAAAAGCTAATGCAAAAACCAATAAATATCCCCACTTTTTCAATTTTAGTCTCCTCGATGAAGTAACTTGTTTATAGGATAGGAAAAACTTTTAAAATAAAAAGTGGGGTAAACATTAAATTTTTCTTAAATTTTTACTTGGATTTTATTATTAATCTTCTTAGGAATCCGCCATTGGTAATTGTGTCTTTAAAATAAAATTGCGATGTTTGAAGATAGATGCGAAGTTTTGTATAAAGTTGTGATACTTTATCTTTTCAATCAAAGATTTCTAAATGAGTTTTGATTAAACTTTTTGAAAACGGAGAGTCCATTCAAAAAGAAAGGAAACATTTTGATTCCTTTTATTGCCAAATATTTTGGTTTATAGAAAACTTTTTATCAAACATTATTCAATTAATTGATGGATTTTGACATACCGCCAGAGAAATTGTAATCAAGTCGATAAAGGTGTTCCGAGAAGAATCGCTTTTCTTAATGAACGAACGTGGGCGTTAGCTGAAGATCGGAGCTGTCTTAAGGCAGCTTTTTCTTTATGGCACTATCGGGGCAGGATAGTTCAAGAGTACATAAGGAGTTATTGAACAATTGGGTCAGATTGCGAAGGAAGGATTGCTGCCTTTACAAAAGGTAAATTAGTTAAGGATAAATAGTGGTGAACCGAAAAGAAGGCGCTTTTGAGTGGAGTTATTATTTGGAATTTAATGCATAAGATTGGAACCAATGCCCATTTAAAACGTAAGTAATGTAAAGACTTAAGGTTGGGAGGCATTAGTATGAGGCAGCTTTATATTAAACAGAAGGTATTCAGTCTAAGCGGAAAATTTACAGTAAAGGATCAGCAGGAGAAGGATATATATTACGTGGAGGGAAGTTTTATGCAAGTTCCGAAGACTTTCTCCATTATGAATACAGCAAGAGATGAAGTAGCACTCATTACGAAAAAGGTGTTCAGCTTTTTACCAAAGTTTTTGGTTGAGGTGAATGGCCGAGAGGTATTAACAATTAAGAAGGAATTTTCCTTCTTAAAAGCACGATATACAATTGAGGCGGCAGGCATTGAAGTACATGGTAATTGGTGGGATATGGATTTTCAAGTTATACAGCATGGTAAAATCGTAGGTAAAGTGGGCAAGGAGTGGTTCACTTGGGGCGATAGCTACAAGGTTCAAATAATAGATGAAGAGATGGAAACGATTATTATTGCACTCGTTGTTGCAATTGATTGTGTAAAGGCTGATCAAGCAGCTGCTTCCTCAGCATCGTCGATTTAAAATAGAAGTGTAAAATTACAAGGATGACAGTTTTTGTAAAATCAAGGTTTGGACAAGTACGGTGAACTGTACCCTAATTAAATGACAAGGCCATGTGGTGGAAAAAGGTATAAAACCTTGTTGAACCAACAGGTGCGTAGCTGAAGATAGGAGCTGTCTTTAAGGCAGCTTTTTACTTATGGAACTAAAGGGGCAGGACAATTCCATAAGGAATACTATTATGTGACATTATAGTCGGTTAAAAACGTCAGTCCTGTTATTCCATTAAAGGGCCGGATTGAGGAGGATTGGAAAATTTTGATTCTACAAATAGATGTAAGTTCATGCTTTTTATGTAATAATTATTTTGTAGAAATGTAAAGTTGCAATTCATACATAGTGAAGGTGGGGATCATAATGGCAACGGGAACGCATACTGTAGTAGTTCCAGCAGATGTACAAGCAGTTTGGGATTATGTCAGTGATCTCGAAAAATGGGCAACGACAGTACCAGCCTATAAAGAACATGAAATCATAAATGACAAGCAATCTATTTGGACATTTGAAGGTAGTGTGAAAGGTATAAAGAAAACAATCCAAGCTCAGGTAGATATTACCGAATGGAATGAACCTTCAAATATTAAGTTTGAACTAAAAGGTTTATCAGATAATTTTACAGGAAGCGGTCACTTTACTGCAGAAGATGTTAATGGTAAAACAATAATGACTTGTACGGTGGAAATCCATGCAGGCGGATTATCTGGTGCGGTTTTAACACCAATTATTAAATGGGCTGTTCCAAAAGTAGCATCTCGTTTAACAGAATCTATCGCGCGTAAAATTGCAGTATTCTCATAGTTTTCAAAGATTGAAATCCAATTCATTTTGGATTTGCCTTCTCTGAAGTATAGAGGGTAACATTCTGAAGTGACCAATATAATGATATCGAGCTTTACTAGAAATTTTATAATTAGCGGAAAGGGGGCTATCCAAAAAGGATGGCCTCTTTTTTTAATATTCCAGAATCGCTTTTCTTAATGAGCTAACGGGTGCGTTAGCTGAAGACCGGGGCTGTCTTTAAGGCAGCTTTTTCTTATGGAATTAAAGGGGCAGGATAGTTGAAGAGTGCTGTTTGACCTCTGGTTCAGTAAATGGGCCAGATAATTGAGCAATAAAATAAGTTATTAGATTGTCATTCAACTCTACCACTCTTACAGCGATTTCATAATTTCTAACATTGTGTATTGAAACTTATGTTACTTTATTAATGGAGGTGACATTTATGAAAAACAAACCAATCTATGTGGAAATTCCAATTCAGGCAACTATAGACGAAGTATGGCGTATGACTCAAAAGCCTGAACTACATGAACAATGGGATTTGCGTTTTTCTTCTATTACCTATTTACCGAAAAAATCAGAAGATGATCCGCAATCCTTTTTATATGAAACGAAATTGGGATGTTGGGTAAAAGTCGCTGGCTGGGGTAAAAGTATCGGTACGCATAATAAGAAGGATGGTTCAAAGACATCTTCTCTTCACTTTGGTACCGATCAAAAAATTTCGCCAATTTGTGAAGGTAAAGGATATTGGCAGTATATTCCGACAGAAAACGGAACCATATTTCTCACCCAATATGACTATGATGTACGTTATGGTTTATTTGGACGGCTTTTAGACATCTTTTTTCGGCCCATCATGGGGTGGGCAACAGCTCTAAGCTTTGATGTGCTAAAACGCTGGATTGAAAAGGGGGAATCGCCACGATCACAGTATGTACGTTTCATTATTAACGCTATAGTAACAATGCTCTTTTTCTTTGTTTGGCTTTATCATGGGCTAATACCGAAGATGATTGCCAAACATCCTGAGGAAGTATCGATGCTATCTAGTTTAACTTCCTTGGAGGGGACTGCTGCTGTAAAGGGTGTAGGGATAATAGGCGTTCTCGAGATTTTATTTGCAGTGGTATGGCTTCTTTATCGTAAGAAAAGACATTTACTTGTTCTGCAGATGATTGCTTTTCCAGTATTGACCATTAGTGCCTTGATCGCTAGTCCTTCATTCTCATTACACCCGTTTAACCCTATTACATTTAATGCTAGTCTGTGGGTTCTTTCCATTATTAGCTTCTTACTCGCAACTGATTTGCCATCGGCAACAAGTTGCAAGCGTACGAGAAAGGGTGAATCATAATGACAATCTACCAAGACCTCTTAGGTGAGGATTTTCAAAGACTTCATCCTAAGCTACAAGAGCGTTATGCCCTACCAATTGATAAACCGTTTAATGGGGTCGGAACGATGTCAAAGATTGAAACGGGGGCTTTCTGGCTAAAACCCTTTTTAAAATTAGCAACATGCTGGAAATTTCTTTTTCCCGAAAACGGGAAGGATGTGCCGTTTTCGATCAAAAATACCTGTAGATCATTGCCGACTGGTGAGGCAGAAATATATTGGGAGCGTACTTTTTATTTTGAAGAGATTACTCGGCATTTTAATGCGTTTATGACGGTTGATACAAAGCGTAGAGTTGTGAAGGATTATTTAGGGGAGCCGAGCTTATTTTATTCGGATTTAAAATTTGCGGTGACACCTGAAGGGTGCATTCACATTCGCTCTGGTCCTCAACGTATCGTTATAGGTAACCTAGAGTTTCCAATTCTTCGGTTATTGGAAGGAGTTGTGAACGTTGAGGAAGGGTACGATGATGCCCGAGAAGTATTTACGATTCAAGTCGATATACGAAACCGAGTCGTAGGAAGGTTGATGGCTTATGAAGGCGAATTTAAGGAGCAGACTGTTTAGTTCAATCACCATTGCAGGTGTGTTCTTTTTCATAGTAAGCAGCATTTTGACATCTGAACCCTATTTGTTAATGCTGACAGCTGCACAGTTGATTTTCGTGCCACTTATGCTCCAGCTACTATTAGAAACAAAGAAGAAACATATTATTTTCAATTGGATTGCTATGCTCTCCATCTTATTATTGCAAGTTGTCCCATCAAGTACAGGACAGATGGTACTCGCTTTCATTTATATGATTTTAACCTTTTTTGTGGCGTGTTATGGGCTAAAGCGGTTTTTTCAGCGTGGTTTTACAAATTGGGCAGAAATATCGATTGATATCGGGATGATGTATTTATTTGGACTATGGTTCTTTGCTTATATTGCGGGAATTGATACAGGTTTTAGTCCACTAATCACATGGTTAACAGCTATTCATTTTCATTACTCTGCCTTTTTATTGCCCATATCTCTTGGGTTTTTTGGACGCTTACACGATTCAACATGGTATCGATTAATTGTGCCAATTATATTAGCAGGTCCCATGCTTGTCGCCATTGGCATTTCATTTTCGCCGTTACTGGAATTCATCTCTGTGTTGCTTTACATATTTGCCATTTACACCTTAATCGTACTTGCATACCGAACACGGTTCCTTTCCAACTTGCAGACGATATTGATACGGCTTTCATTCAGTGCACTAGGCATCACAATCTTATTTTCATTGCTTTATGCGACAAATAATTCGTTTGGACTTTGGTTTGTTAGTATTGATTTTATGCTAAAATTTCATGGCTTATTTAACTGTTTAATTTTTGGCATGTTAGGCGTACTCGGTTGGGTGCTTGTGCCTCCTGAAACGAAGCAGGATGTCTGGAATTTCCCGGTGAGCCGAATTCGAGGTGCGTTAAAAGGAGCAGGCAAGCAACACCCAGGACTAGTGGATGAACTAAGTGATTTTGTTGATATCGAAACTTTACCAAAAACAATCGTCCATTTTTATGAGAACACCGATCAGTATCGGTTATTTGCTTCTGTAAAATGGGCAACTTGGTTTAAACCGTTTGCGGTGTGCTATAAATTGATAAGTACAAAACTACAGCAGTTGAACCTGCCCATCTCAAGTAAACGTACTGAAATGACATATAAAATACGTGCTGTTGATCAAACGCTAGATGGGAGGGAAAATCCACGCGCATGGATTCGCCAGGTGAAGGAGAATACCGTATTTGTGGCCATTTATTCTCAGCATAAAACGGGGGGCAGGACGTATATGAATATAGCACTTCCTCTTCCTTATTCGTCAATGATTGGCATTTTACAGCTTGACACTATCGGTGGCTCTCTTATTCTTTCGAGCGAGGGAGAAAGTGACTCTGGTATTTATTTAGCAGCTGGCAAAGCGCTTTTCAAGCTTCCATTATCCGAGCACTTTTTAATTAATGAAACAATTGCGGGAATACTCACAGCACATCATAAAATGCGAATCTTTGGCATTCCTTTCTTACATATTGATTACACCATTAATCAAAAATGATGGTGTAGGGTATTAATGCTTATTTGGAGGGATTTAAAGAGGGGAAATTCAATAAGATGAATTGGAGGATAATAGTTTTTCTAATTACTTATAAAAGAATTGATACGACTTATTCCATTATAGGGCGCGATTCTTTAATAGGGATCGCCCCTTGAGACCTAAGGGTATACAGTTTAACGGTTTTAGGAGGTGAAAATGATGAAACGTGCGATAGGAATATTTCTTACTCTTTCTTCTTTACTAACATACTTAATTGTGGACATGCTTTATGATCCTGTTGAGAATAAAATAACAACAACAGATATAAATTCAGGAGTTACAACAGCAACAGTACTATATCAATATCCTTTGATGTATTGGGTAATTTGTGTCATTTTAATAATTACTTTTATTCTTGGGATTTACTTTATTCTAGCAAAGGAAAAGCAATATGAGGAACGTCCACTCTGTGATACTCCGGAATATATTAGAAATAAGTGAATCGAACTAATGGGTGCTTTCGTATTATAAGGTCGACCAGTAAAAAAAACTGGTTGACCTTTTTTTAATAGAATCTATTATATCAGTAGCCAGGGTAG
>NZ_JVPL01000287.1:0-6666 GCF_001054655.1 Bacillus sp. 220_BSPC | reverse complement strand
CTTTTTGAAATTATTTTACCTTTGACAGTTATCCTTTTTTTGGTTGTTACCTTTATGAGCTTCAAAATATTTGAGATCGATAATCTGCGTCCGGTATTAGGAGACGGAGTCATCCCTGTACAAAAAAGGAGTAAAAACAACGGCTCTCGCTTTTTCAGGGCCTGAAGTCATGTTACTGCTTGTTCCGTTTATGAATCAGCCAAAAAAAGCAGTAAAAGCCCTGCTTGTTGGAGTTACCATTCCATTGATTTTTTATGTGATAACGGTCGTAATGGTTATCGGGGCATTATCTGTTGATGGAGTGGTCCTGAGAACATGGCCGACACTTGATCTTATACGGAGTTTTGAAATCTCCGGTTTGATCTTTGAAAGGTTTGAATCTTTATTACTCGTGGTTTGGATCATGCAAATATTTGCTACATTTACCATCACATACTTTGCAGCTGCTTTAGGGCTGGCTCAACTTACGAAAAAGAGCATTCACCCATTCATGTTTGGCTTGCTTCCGATTCTATACATCCTTGCCATGATTCCGAAAAATATCAATGACCTATTTAAACAAGGAGATTTCGTCGGCCATGTCGCATTGTTTTTATTTGGTTTACTCCCGCTTCTCCTGCTTATCATCTCAAGAGGAAAGGGAGGAACAGATGAAACAAACGCATAAAAATATACGGCCTCTCTTCGTTTCCCTCTCAGTTCTTTCGCTCTAATTTCATACAGGATGTTGAAGCAGTCATGAAATTGAAGAGCAAAGTTTAGGAATAGGTTTGGCATTTGCTAAAGGCAAGAAGTCCTTCATTGAGAAAGAGTTAAATGAACAATGGGATGGATATTTGAGAAAAGACCTGATTACTTCAACCTATCAAATTATCACTCCACAAGTAGCAAGTTCAACAACGAAACAATCAGGACCACAACAAAAATCTTATGTTAATCACTCACGTAACTGCTTTTTACTGGAGACATAAAGTGTTGTCTGCTCTTGCGAAAGAAAGTATCGGCACATTTGAAGGAATAGTAGAAGTAGAAACTTATTTCTTAGAAAGTCATAAAGGTCGAAAAGTAATCCCAACTCGTAAATCAAGAAAACGTGGTGGTTCGGCTGCTAAAAGAGGTATTTCCAATGAACAAGTCTGTGTTTTGGTCGCAAGAGACCGAAACAAAACAACCCTCTCGAAGCGTGTCGGTTCAGGCAGAATTCTAACGGAGCAAATTGATAAAACCCTCACACCGCACTTCGAAAGTGATACGATTCTTATTTCTGATGCCCATCATTCTTATAAGTCTTTTACAGCTAATAACAACGTGGAACACATAATCATAAATGGAAGTAAGAAGGAATATCTAAAGAAAGGCATCTATCATCTTAACAATATTAATAATTACCATTCTCGGTTAAAGAAATGGATAAGTCGATTTAATGGAGTTTCTACGAAGTATTTGCAGTTATACCTGGTGTGGTTTCAGTTCCTAGATACTCGGAAAATGGAAAACGATTTAAGTAAGAAAAAGCTGATGCTTATTTTAGCGAGTGTTCACGGAACTTGGGAAACCTCAGATACATTAAGACTTAGAAACACAGCCTTCTAAAAATCATAAGGTATCTCTAATGTGTTAATCTATATATTTATCAAAAAAAATCACCACATTATTCCATTTTAAATGAACTTGGAAAAGTATCTCCAAGCTCATTTATTTCACTATCATTTTTAGTTCAAAAACAATTAAAAGGTAAGGGCATTGTATATATCTCCAATGATACCCTTTAATTGATGAATCCCTAAATCTGTATTCGTCATAATGACCATTCCAGTTTCTAAATAAGGATACGCCACCATCATACATTGATAGCCTACACCCCAGCCAAGTGATGAAATTTCAATTTCTTGGTCTGAGCCATCTAAAAACAATCCAAGTCCAGTCCACTCTTTACAACCTTGTGATTTAATCATTTCTTTTGCTTTACTTGAAGAAAGACCAATCTTACTCTCACCTTTTAATGAATTTATTAATTCAATAACCAAAATGGCTAAATTCGAAGGTGTTGTCAACAGTCCAGATGCTGCTGGATAAGGATATATAGGATATTTTCCGTCTACTAATCCACCATTTTTGTTATGACCACAAGAAAAATCTTCTCTTTCCTCTTCTGATATTGTCATTTCTAATGTGCTGTTGTTCATTCTTAAAGGCTGAAATATAAGTTCATCTATAACCTCCTTGAAAGGTTTTCCAGTCACATCTTCTATTAATTGCTGTATGATGCAAAAACCTGCATCTGAATATTGAAAGTCGCTACCTGGTTCATACTGCACTTCAATAGGTAACCTACAATAGGATGTTCTTCCCTCCAACAGTTCAACCATTGAAGGAATTTTAATTGAATTGAGTTCAGTAAAACTACCTTCAGAGTCAATAATTCCAGATTGATGACTTAGTAAATTTCGAAGTGTAACTTTATTATTTTTAGTTAGTTCATTATCGGGAACTTTCCACGATGAAAGCCGGATGTTTACCTCTTCGTCTAAATCAAGAATACCTTGTTCTGTTAGTTTCATAACTAAAATTGATGTTAGAAACTTACTAATTGAACAAGCATTAAAAACTGAACTACTTTTCACATTTTTATTAGTTCCTGTTTCAAGTAAACCATAGCATTCTGATTTACTGATTTGACCGTTTTCAATTACTGCAATGCTTAAACCAGATACATTATAATACTCCATACGCTCGTTAATGTTTATATTTTTTAGGTTCATATGAGACCTCCCATTTGTAACATAATTATATCACTAATGCGAATGTAAGTTCTCGTTTAAAAGGGCATTTTTGGTTAAAGTAACATGCCTCGTTAGTTAAGATAAAGCTTTCACAATTATTATATTTTATAAATCAACCTTTACCTTTAACTTAGCCTAAATCAAATAAATCTGGATTAATAAACGCGACACTCATTCCTTCTATAATCGTTACTTTGTTTTTCGAAGAAATTAACTCACTTTTCATATAATGCGTATCTATTGTATATAAATCTAAACCATCTCTAACCATCTGAACATCTCTTTCTAAAGAATGCAAATGATGAGCTGATGGATGGCAAGCCGTCATTTTATAACGATGATTTTCGTTTTGATATGTATAGTCGATAACTGCATGCTTTCGTATGTTCGAACTAACAATATATGGATCTGTATTAATATAATTCACTTCATTTTGATTTAGTAGGATTGCGAGCCTATTGGCAAACGTCGTTTTTCCTGCAGCACCATGTCCTGAAATGCCAATAACAATCTGTTCATCAGTCATTCTGACCCAATTTATGATTTCTTGTAATAACTTATCCATCCCTCTCCCCCTTTTACTAAAATAATGCTCTTTTCAGGCATAACTTACAAATTCCAGATGAAGCATCTGATTTCCTTTCTTACTCCAGAATATGGCCAATTGTTGAATAAAGATCAAACAGTACTCTTCAACTATCCTGCCCCGTTAGTTCCGTAAGAAAAAGTTTGCCGCAGCAACCTCCTTTATTAAGTAAAGTGGGGTCTCCTTTGCTTTATTTAATAATTTCATTTGTGCCTCAGCTAATAAAGTAGATATCCATAAATAGTAGGAACTCATAGGCATCTATACAAGTGAATACAATGTAATAAATCTATTTTACTGGAGGAGATGAGATGCCTAATAACAAAGATAATCAATTAACGACTCAACAAATGATTAGCATTATTAGAAATGGGCTTAAAAAGTCGCAAGTTCCCAAACATATTACTATTGTTGGCGCAGGACTAGCTGGAATGGTTTCGGCTTCCCTATTGCAAGAGGCGGGGCACATCGTCACAATTCTTGAATCAAATAACAGGGTAGGCGGACGTGCCTATACCATACGCTCCCCCTTTAGTAATGGGCTTTATTTTAACCCAGGCCCAATGCGTATTCCTGATGTTCATTTTTTGACCTTAGAGTATATTAAAAAATTCGGGTTAACCCTAAACCTGTTTATTAACCGAACTCCAATGGATATTCTTTATCTCAATGGAATCAAAACACGTCTTAACATTTTTGAACATTCTCCTGGCATTCTAAACTTTCCCGTTGCCCTAAATGAAAGAGGTAAAAGCTCAGAGGAACTGCTGAAAAAAGCTACACAGCCAATTCTCGATTTTATTAAACAAGACCCAACGAGAAATTGGTATCTCGTAGAAAAAGAATTTAAAAACTACTCACTAGGTACCTTCTTAAAATCCTACCATTATCAATATGGAACGACTTTTTCAGATGGCGCGGTTGATATGATCGGTGTACTCCTTGACTTAGAAGCATATATGGGGATGTCATTTATTGAAGTTTTGCGAGAAGAGGCGTCCTTCAGAGCAAATCGTTTCTATGAGATAACCGGTGGTATGGATCTACTGCCAAAGGCATTTCTCCCGCAAATAGAAGAAGTTATTATGTTCAATCAAAGGATGACGAAAATTGTCCAACATAACAACAGAGTAACCATCCATTCCACCCATCAGCACACCTTAGAGGATTCCACCATAACTGGTGATCTTGCCATCATAACCATCCCCTTTTCAGTGTTAAGATTTGTGAAAGTTGAACCATACCATTCTTTTTCCTATTATAAACGGAGAGCGATTCGTGAACTGAACTATATGAGCGCAACAAAAATCGGAATCGAGTTTAAAAGCAGGTTTTGGGAAAGGCACTATCAATATGGTGGTAAATCCATAACCGACCTTCCGATTCGATTCACTTATTACCCAAGTCAGGGGATTGGTACAAAAGGGCCAGCTGTGGTTTTAGCAAGCTATACATGGGCGGATGAGGCTTTAACATGGAACGGACTATCCAACGAAAATCGCATTCAATATGCTTTAAAGAACTTAGCTGAAATTTACGGAGACCAAGTCTATTATGAGTTTGTGTCAGGAACTTCCTTTAGTTGGGTCGATAATGAATATTCTTCTGGAGCTTTCACTGCTTTTGAACCGGGTCAGGAAACCGAGTTGCATCCTTATATCCCTATACCTGAAGGAAGAGTGCACTTTGCCGGTGAACATACTTCGCTTACCCACGCTTGGATGCAAGGGGCGATTGAATCTGGAATACGGGTTGCATATGAAGTGAATGACTTGCCAAAATAAAACAGGAAAAATAGATAAATTAGGACTTATAGAAATTTCTTATACAACTAAACTGCCCCTTTAGTTCAACAAGAAAAAAGCCGCCGTTCATGCAGTCAGTTTAAAATATCAAAATGAATTAGGTGAGAACAAAACTAAACATAGCAACTATACTATAATTGGTCTGATGTAATAAGCGGAAGGACGAAGTTCAATGTCTGTCATGAGGAATTCATGGCTTTTCATTAAATTTTGCATTATAGATTCAGTTATTGTTGCTGTATCATATGCGCAAACTGATACTAACCCCATTTCATTTACGCTTTTATTTGCTACTTCTTCAAATTGATTTATTTTTTGTTCTATTTCTAGCTGATGCCCCCACTCTACATGAGCCCATGTTCGAATCGTTAAATTTTCATCAAGGAACGGTTTTAAAATTTCTTCAAAATCCGCTACAATCGTTGGCGTATGAAAATCCCCGTGTTTACAGTAGAAAGCAAAGTTGTCTGTATAGTGTACGTTAGACAATTCTTCAGCGGTAAGCACTAATCTAACTTTATTAAATATCCTTACAGAAATGCTTTCATTTTCGATTAATATTATATGGTCTCCTTGTTTAATACCGGAGACTATAAAAGAGACAGCATTCTCTATATAATAGTCAATTTGTTCAAAGTGATAAAATATATGTTCTCCATTGGATAATTTCAATTCCACATTATGGTCTCCTTTTTAACTGTATTGTAACACTACAAAACATACTTCAAGACAATTGAATATCGGAATAAAAAATATATTTTCACAAACAGTCATTTACCTAAAATATGTTTACATAACAGCACTTATCTTAAATTTTCATACTTTTCAGGATATATTCCCTTAGATTCAAGGATTCGGCTGAGATTTCTTTGGGTAAAGATTCTAAAAGCTGATAATAAAGCATTCCACCATAATTTAGTCCTGGATAAAGAATGTTTAATGCTTCAACACCACGTTCGTTGAGAAGATTTAAACGTTCCTTGGTTGCTCTAAAGATGCTTTTAGATTTCCCAACAAGTAAGCCATAGTGCTGCCTCCCCATAGATGCTCTATGTTAGTGGTCAATTATTTATATTCAATTGTTACTACCCGATTTATATATGCGCTTAAACCATTATTCTTTTTTGCCGAACCTTGTTGAACTAACCTCCCTCTATAAACATTGATGTATCAACGGTTTGCACCACTCGGTGTATTATGGGAATTATTTTTTCATTCTACTTTTAAACAGAGTATTGAAATTCTGGTTTTTATTACTAAATTGAGCGTACGCTTCGCTAAAACTAATGGAAATCATTAGCTTTTTCTCCACTATGTGATGCACAATAGATCTCTGCGAAACTTATGATGACGTACCCTCCCATGTCTCTTAGCGTCATTTGCGCTTACATTCCTTCGTTCGGTCTATTCATAAGGCGGAGGCCTGCTAAGCTGCCCCGGGGACTCTTGGTCTTAGTTTAGTAATGTTGCTGGCTTCTCCGTGTCATCCTTC
>NZ_JVPL01000286.1:0-12159 GCF_001054655.1 Bacillus sp. 220_BSPC | reverse complement strand
TGAATAATAAAATTTTAAAGGATAAAACGTTTTCAGATGTTATATTAACATGTTTTTGTCGAAATATCCAAAGGTTAAACCACTTTATACAACCTTTTTTCAACTATATTTCTGCTTAATTCGTCAAAAATCGCTTTTAACTGTCTTTTTTGCTCATTTAAGTCTTTTTTTCGCTAAAAAAAGATTTTTGTATTTTTGTATAATGATTATTTTTCAGGTAAATTTAACTAGTTTGAAAGCCCTTTCACCTCACTCAAACTTCCAAGCTGTTAAACTTAGATTGCCATATTGAAAGCTTCTGTGCAGAAGAGCCGCTTTTTTATGGTCATCCCCTGTGCCCATTGCGATGACCAATGGAATGAAATGCTCTTTGGAAGGCACAGCCTCTGTACTGTAAGGGGCGATATTTTCATAATTGAACAAAGATTGCAAATCCCATTTCATGATTTTTTCTTCGACCCAGTTCTCAAACTCGATTGCCCATCCCTCTGCGACATGCATATCTTTCTGAATATGTGTGAAATTATGGACAATTCCACCGCTTCCTATGATCAGGACATTATTTTCCTTTAATTCCCTCAATGCTTTCCCAATTTCATACTGCTTGTAGAATGGCAGTGAAGGACTAATGGACATAGATACGGTCGGGATATCAGCTTCGGGGTACATGAGATGCAAAAGCCCCCATGCTCCATGATCAAGGGGGCGCCTTTCATCAAGTTCCCCCAAAACATCTATCCTGGACAATAAGGTTAAAATTCGATCTGACAGCTCCAGGCATCCCCTCGCAGGATATGTTATCTGAAATATTTCTTCAGGAAATCCAGCAAAATCGTAAATGACTTCATGCTTCCCCACTGCAGAAATCATTTGATCTTCATTTTCCCAATGTGCTGACAAAATAACGATGGCAGCAGGTTTCTTCATTGTTTGCATATACTCCTTCAAAAAAAGAGTATAGCTATTCTTTTCCAAAGCTAATAGCGGTGTTCCATGTGATAAAAACAATGATGGCATCATAGAGACGATAAATCCTTTCGCATTGTAATCTCAATATCCTATACCTTAATTTACTATAGTTAAACAATGTGTTCATCAATTAAATTGCATTTTCGGCGTAGTCTCATCAATGGTATCAAAGGAATATCCTTCTTTTTTAAGGAATTCAATTATATCAGGCAACGCTTTCACAGTGTTTTTCATACTATTGATATCATGCAATAAGATATTAACATGCTTTTGATTTTTCGTCCCTTTTTGCACAGCAGTAATGATTTGTTGTTCACTTATTGACGGACTGAAGCCATCTGTCGAGTCAATGGACCAATCAAAATAAATATACCCTTTTTCCTTTAGTTGCTGAAGGATTCCATTGATGATTGGTTTCGTTGACGCCTGATGCCGCAGACGATTATTCGAGCCGCCAGGAAGGCGCACAATACGGCTTTTTATCCCATACTCCTCTTGCAGCATGGTTTCAAGCCTATTCAAATCTTGAAAGAAACTCTCAGTCGACCGATAAACGATGGAATAATCATGTGTATAAGAATGAAGGGCGATCGAATGACCGCGGGATATCATTTCCTGATAACATCTCTTTGCGTATGGTTCTTCGTTACCTTTAACGAAAAATGTGGCCTTAACATGATAGCGGTCCAAAATATTCAATATCTCCATGGTATTCAAGGATGGTCCGTCATCGAAGGTCAAATAAGCGATTTTCTGATTCGCCTTACTTTTTAGCAGCGGTGTCATCTCTTCAGGAACCACTGCATGCACTTGAATGTTTTGCACATCCACATCAAACAAAATAATAATGAAAGAACTCGCGATGACAAGAATTAATTTTAGCATCTTCTTCATAGGTGCTGCATCCCCTTCCTTTTGACCATTAAGGTGTACCAGTTAAGGGGTTTCATGCGCAATAAGGCAGCGGTAAAAAATACCGCTGCCTTTATTAAATGAAGTTATCGATCGACATTAAAGTAACGAGCTTCAGGATGTGCAAAAACAATGGCTGAAACGGAAGCCTCTGGTTCCATCATGCATCCTTCAGTCAATTCCACGCCAATATCTTGAGGTTGCAACAGGCGGAATAGCTTCTCCTGGTCTTCCAGATTAGGACAAGCAGGATAACCAAATGAAAACCTTTGCCCGGTGTACTTAGCTGCAAATCGCTCTTTCATGGACATATCAATCGGGTCGCTTATACCTAAATCATCCCGCATTAATTGATGAATTCTTTCCGCGAACCCTTCAGCTGTTTCGAGAGCAAGTGATTGAAGGGCGTGATTTTTCAAGAAATCACCTTCAAGCTTCAGTTTTTCCGCCCATTTCCTGATTCCTTTTCCGGCAGTGACCAGGAAGAAACCAACATAATCCATTTGCCCGGAGGAAATCGATTTTGCGAAGTCCGCTAAACAAAGATGCGGATTCGTATCTTGCCGGGGGAAGTCGAAAGTTTCCAAAACCTCCTGATGATTGTCCGGATTGTATATAAATAGCTTATCTCCTTCGCTTTGAGCAGGGAAAAATTGATAAACTGCATGCAAACCATAATCCGGTTCCGTCTTTAGGAATTCGATCAATTCGTCAACGAGATCATTGAGCTGCACTGCTTTTTCATTCCCTTGCTTAAGCAATTCGATAACTTTGCCTTTTAACCCCAAATGATGACCAATCAGCATTTGCCTATTTATATATGGCTGGACGACATCCAATGGATAGTTTTTCAGGACGTGACGTTTGATATCACGCGGTGTTTGAACAGGAACATCGCTTAAAGGAGCCGCTGTGGACTGCTTACGAACAGGTTTTTCCAACGTGGCAGCAATGGCGGCATTCGCTTTCGATCTTTCTCGTTTCTCGACCAACTCTTCCAGGTACACCACTTTTTTGTCGGCGTCATGTAAAATATTCGTTACCGCCAAACCATCCATCGCATCTTTGGAATATAAAACCGGCCCTTCATATTCAGGTGAAATTTTAAAATCCGTGAATTTACGGGATAATGCTGCCCCTCCAACTAAAATGGGGGTATCTATCCCCGCTTGCCTTAAATCCTGCGCGGTTAAAACCATTTGCTGTGCAGATTTTACAAGTAACCCAGATAGGCCAATGATGGTTGGCTCATGTTTTCGAACCTCTTCGATGATTTGTTGCGGTGCGACCTTTATTCCCAAATCAATGACTTCATAGCCGTTATTGGATAGAATGATATCCACTAGGTTTTTCCCGATATCATGCACATCTCCCTTGACGGTCGCCAACAGGATTTTCCCTTTCTTAGCACTATCTTCAGCGTTTTCCATAAGTGGTTCAAGGTGAGCTACAGCCGCCTTCATCGCTTCAGCACTCTGAAGCACCTCTGCGACAATAAGTTGGTTGTCATTGAACAGCCGCCCCACTTCACTCATCCCATCCATCAATGGTCCATTGATGATTTCCAACGGGGTATCACCGCGCTCTATCGCTTCATTTAAATCATCAATCAATCCTTCTTTCGTTCCTTCGATAATATAGTTACCAAGACGTTCGTCCAATGGCAGGATCACACCATCATCCTTCTTCTCCGCTTTTTTCCCACGATAAAATTCAGTAAAAATCGCTAAAGTTTCAGTTGAAGTCTCAAACAGGAGTGCCTCAGCCAATTTCACTTCCTCTTCCGGTATCAAAGCGAAACGTTCAAGTTTTTCTGTATTCACGATAGCATAATCGAGACCCGCTTTTGTACAATGGTAAAGGAAAACGGCATTTAATATTTCCCTTCCCCTCGCTGGCAGACCGAATGAAACGTTGGAAATGCCAAGTATCGTTAAGCATTCCGGAAACTTTTCTTTAATTGCCTTTATTCCATTCACCGTCTCCAATGCAGATCCAATATATTGTTCATCCCCTGTGCCTACAGGAAATACCAGCGGATCAAAAATGATGTCATTTTTGTTTAGACCGTACTTATTGACGAGCAAATCCACAGACCGTGTAGCCACTTCCAATTTCCGTTCAGCATCAACGGCCATCCCAATTTCATCAATGGTTCCTACGACAACGGCAGCACCATATTGATGGACTAAGGGTACTATTTTTTCAAAGCGCTCCTCACCATCTTCAAGGTTTATGGAATTAATGATCGATTTTCCTTGTGAATGTTTTAATGCTTGTTCAAGTACGACTTCATCCGTAGTGTCTATGACCAATGGGACTTTCACTTTTTTGACGACCTCTTCTACAAATTCCTTCATGTCGCCAAGCTCATCCCCATCAGGATCAGCAAGACAGATATCAATGACATGGGCGCCTTTCTTTACCTGGTTACGTGCAATCTCGGCAGCTGGCTCGTAATGCTTTCCACGTATCAGCTCCTTGAATTTTCGGGAACCGATAACATTCGTCCTCTCCCCTACGAATAAAGGACGCATTGAATCATCATAAATTAGCGGCTCTATCCCTGATACGGCATGACCATGGGCAGTATCCGTAATTGTACGGGGCTTCATGCCTTCGAGTACCCTGGTAAGTTCTTTAATATGCTCTGGTGTCGTACCACAACATCCGCCAATGATATTGACCCATCCCTTTTCGGCAAATTGCTTCATTTTCTCTGCCAGGGAAGTAGGTGATTCATGATAGTGGCCTTCTTCATCAGGGAGCCCGGCATTCGGATAACAGCTGATGGCGCTATTTGATATATCTGCAAGTGTCCTGATATGGTCTATCATGAATTCCGGCCCTGTTGCACAATTAAGGCCGACAGCTACGGGCTTCATATGTTCAACCGATAAATAAAAAGCTTCTATGGACTGTCCTGCAAGTGTCGTGCCCATCGGTTCGATAGTTCCTGATATGATGACAGGCACATCTTTTCCCGTTTTAGCGAATGCTGCTTTGATTCCAGAAAAGGCAGCCTTGACATTAAGCATATCCTGACAGGTTTCCACCAACAGCAAGTCTACCCCGCCATCCAAGAGACCCAGTGCCTGCTCTTCATAAGAATCTGTTAAAACATCAAAAGTAGTGCCGCCCGTTACGGAAAGCGTTTTTGTAGTGGGGCCCATCGAGCCAGCTACATATCTTGGCCATTCATCATTGGAATACTTTTCACAAGCTTTAACGGCAAGCTCAGCTGAAATTTTATTTAGCTTGTAGGCAATCGTACTTATTTGGTATTCCTCAAGGACGATGCTGGTCGCTCCAAAGGTATTTGTTTCTATGATATCTGCGCCCGCTGCTAAATATTTTTCATGAATGGATTGGATGATTTCCGGTTGCGTCAGTGATAAATATTCATTGCAGCCCTCGAATTGTTCTCCGCCAAAATCGTCTGCTGTCAAATTCTCCGCTTGAAGCATCGTTCCCATCGCCCCATCAAGTAGGAGAATTTTAGAATTTAACTGATCTTGAATCGTTTTTTTATTCATGTACTGCCACCTCTGATGTCTGTTTACTATCGACTTTTCTAATATATTTCGTAAGTTCCGCCGTCATTTCATAGCGAAGGAATGGAGTGATTAAATATATGCCCTTGAATTTTTCCCTAGCCGAGTCCACCAGTTCCCGCGCAATATTCACCCCTTCAATCCTTGACTTTACAGGGTCATCCCCCGCTAGAGCCATGGCCCTTCTAACATTATCAGGCAATTTGATGCCTGGGATCTCATTATGGATGAATTCGGCGTTCCGGGTGCTTGTTAAGGGCATGATACCGATGAAAATCGGGGTTTCTAGATGTTTTGTCGCTTCATATACTTCTTCGATTTGCTCCAAGGAATAAATTGGCTGTGTCAAAAAGGATTGAGCACCGCAGGCAATCTTCTTTTCCATTCTCTGTACGGCTTTATCCAGATATTTCACATTGGGATTAAAAGCTGCCGCAATTTTAAAATTTGCCCGTTGCCCCAAACTTTGACCGGAATAGGAAAGACCTTCATTAAATTGTTTGACCATGCTTATCAGGTCAAAGGAAGATAAATCATAAACCGAAGTGGCACCCGGGAAGTCGCCAATTTTTGAAGGGTCTCCGGTGATGATCAATATTTCGTTCAGCCCTACCGTCTGCAGACCCATTAAATGTGACTGCAGGCCAATCAAATTTCGATCACGGCATGTTATATGCACCATCGGATTTATATTCAATTGGTTCTTCAGTAAATTAGCCAGTGCATCATTCGATATCCTTGGTGAGGCAAGTGAATTGTCCGCTAATGTAATGGAATCGACCCCTGCTTTTTTCAAAACCTCAGCACCAGTCATGAAGCTCTCTATCCCTAGCTTTTTCGGTGGATCAAGCTCAACAAGAATCGTCCGTTCCGTTTTGGCTTTTTCGTAAAGGGGAAGTTCCAATTCCCTATCGTTCACTTCAATTACTTCTATTTCACGGGATTTCGTAAATTTCTCTTTCACGGGAGCCAAACTTCCAATTGCATGCTTTACAGCTTGAATATGCAGTGGAGTCGTTCCACAGCACCCTCCTATGATCGCGGCGCCTTGCTCACGAAGTTCCAGGGCACTAGAACCGAAATATTCCGGCACAGCTTTATAAACGAGCCTCCCATCGACATAATCCGGCAGGCTGGCGTTAGGGTAAATGGCAATCGATGCTTGCTTTGGCAAACTCACTTCTTCCAAGGCCCGAATCATATGATGTGGTCCGAGGCGGCAATTCACACCAACTACATCGGCACCCAATTGCTCGAGTTTTTGAAAGGCTTCATTTAAATGGATTCCACTTTGAAGATTACCCAGTTCATGCATCGAGACATTTGCGATAATCGGCAGTCCCGTTTCATTTTTAACGATTTGCAGGACGGTTTCCAGTTCTTCCAGGTCATAAAATGTTTCCAGGAGAATCCCATCAGGATTTTCCATCAACAGACTGTATAGCTGTTCACGAAAACCCCGTTTTATCTCTTCCATGCTTAAATCCGATTTCCTGATACTCCGCTGAGCCCCTATGGTACCGAAGATGTATGCTTTTCCTTTTGCCGCTTTTTTAGCAAGAATGACTCCCTGGCGATTGATTCTGCTCACTTCATCTTCAAGTCCATACCGCTTCAATTTATTGAAATTGGCTCCGTATGTATTCGATTGAAGGATATCTGCACCAGCTTCCAGATAGGCTCGATGGATGGACTCTATTTGATCTGGGTTCGTACAGTTTAATTCCTCATAACATTGATCAATGCCATTAGAGTAAAGCAAGGTCCCCATTGCCCCTTCCCCAATTAGCATTCTTTCTTTTAATTCTTTACGAAAATTCATCATTACACCCTCTCTCAAAAACAATCCTGTTTTTGTCGTATTCTATGAGTATGAGAGAAAAGGAAAAAAAACCTTCTCAAAGAAGAAGGTTTTTGAAACATTCTCCTCATCTATCAAGCTCTGCTTGCTGGATTTAGCACCTTTGCCTAAGCTGGTTGCTGAGGTTTCTTCGGGCCAGTCCCTCCACCTCTCTCGATAAGATCCATTTATATAATTTTCATAAGATTTCAAAATTTGATTATATTTAATTTACATTAATAATCTGTCAATTTCAATACCTGATCGACATTTTTTTCACTTTTGCAAAAATCATTCAATTTTTTGCTGCTTGAACCCTCTTCAAGATCCTTTGTTTCCAGTCTTCCGCTAACGAGTCTAGTGTAAGTAAAGCCTTAGCACCTTCCAGCCCATCTCGTTTATGAAGGATGACCTCTGCTGCGTAATGGACAGAAATTTTTTCTTGTAGACGATCTATTAGCACAATCTCGTTTTGTTTATTTATCGTTCCTTCTTGAAGTACTCTTGCAAAATAACCAGTGAAACTCGTTTTCAGCACGAGTTCCAAAAACTTAGGTTCTTGATTGAAGAAGGAAATGGTCGAACAAGGTATCCTCCCTTGGTTAATTTGAACAATCACATCGCCTATTTGATAAATATCGCCGATATACGTTGTTTCTTCCCTCATCCCCGCTATAGTTAAATTTTCACCGAATGCAGGGATATCCAGCTTTTTGGAGAATTTTTCATTCCATAATGAATAATGCTCAAATGGGTAAAAGCACAAAGCCCGATCAGGACCTCCATGGAACTTTACATTACCGACACCATCGCCGATTATGCCAGCTTTAGTCACTGTCAAATTATCCTGTGCTTGTTTATCCATGGCTGAAAAGATATCGATATTCGAAAAAATTTCATGTTTCGGCTTCCCCGCATGTAGTGATTTGATTTTTCCATTTTCCATTTTGCATCTTCCATTCATATTAAATTTATATCATCCTATATGTATAAATTATACTAAAAATCCATTTTATTCAGTACCTTTTTATATGTATATGAAATGAAAAAGCCATATGAGCAGTTAATGGGCGAAATATCATTGATTTCCAGAAAAATTCATAGGTTAGTTTCAGTAATTTAGTTGCTATTTCAGAATTAAATATGGTAGAATATGAACACAATATATAGTCGAAAACTACAACCGTTCGCCTATATGTTGATTTTCACGATTGAATTCCTCATTGTCGCTCTTTAGGGAGCGAATTTTTTTTGCTTTCATTAATATCCACTAATTCCCTGTAATTCCATTCAGTTTCTTGCATCTTGATCGACTCACCTATTTGTACTTTCCTTCCCTCCTTATCAAGTCCCTTTCATTTCCTTATTAGAAGCCTGATTCCTTGCAAAAACAAGCAGAAAGCCGAGCGACATCATCCGTCTTCCGCTCAGCTTCCTGTTTACGCTTGTTTCTTTTTTTTTGGTGCCGCTTTCTTTCGGGTCGTCTTTTTCTTTTCCGGTTCATCATGTTTTGTACGGTCTATGGATGCCTGTAATGCCTCCATTAAATCGGTTACATTGTTGGAAACTGGTTCTTTTGTTTTCGCTGTAATCGTCGTCTGTCCCGTTTTCTTCGATTCAATCAATTCTAGTAACGCGGTTCGATAGTCATCGGTATATTTTGTCGGATCGAAAGTAGTCGTTAATTGATCTATCAATAATACGGCAGTATCGATTTCTTTTTTTACTATGGTATCATTGGCAGGGATATTCGGAACATCCGCTGTGGAGCGGACTTCATCCGGATAATGAATCGTTTCCATAACCAAGGTATTATCAACGACTCGGATTACCGCCATTTGTTCTTTGGAGCGAATGATGATTTTTGCCAAACCAACCTTATTCGATTCCTTGAGGGCCTGCCTCAAAAGGGAATAAGCTTTTATCCCCCCGTCATTTGGGGACATGTAATAACTCCGGTTAAAATAAATGGGATCTATTTCTTCAATTTTAACGAAATCCACGATTTCCACGGCTTTTTCTTCGTTTTGTTTTTTTAGTTGTTCTAGTTCATTGTCTTCCAATACAACAAACTTTCCCTTTGTATACTCAAAAGCGCGGACTATATCATCCTTCCCCACTTCTTTCTCGCATACTGGACAAACCTTTTCGTATTTAATCGGTGTATGACATTCCTTATGCAACGTCCTTAAAGATATATCCTTATCCTCCGTTGCAGCATGAAGTTTGATCGGAATGTTCACCAAACCGAATGATATGCTCCCCTTCCACATCGTATGCATATTCGTCACCTCATAACTTATTTTTGATGAGAAGAACAATTTTATTATTCCCCTTTGTTCAAAAAAAACCGAAAAAACAATTGCCAACTCTAACACTTCGTTTTTTTGGCAAAATAATGTTATCAATTATTTGCGGAGGTAAATACAAAAATGAAACCGATGCTGCCTACCTATTACCCTGAAGCCCCCAAATCCAAGGATTGGCGTTATGAAGTCAAATATGACGGCTTTAGGGCTATTTTAACGATAGACTCCGATACCATAAGCATTTCGAGTCGAAATGAAAAGGAATTATCACCTCAATTCCCAGAAATCATTGCTTTCATCAAAGACCTGGACCTGGAAGGTTATCTCCCGCTTCAATTAGATGGAGAATTGGTCTGGCTTACGAATCAGGCGAAGGCGGACTTTTTTCAAATACAGTGGCGAGGACGCCTTGGGAAACAATCCTTAATTTCAGAAAATGCCCGTTTTTCCCCATGTCGGTTTATAGCGTTTGACCTGCTTCGCATCAGCGGAAAAGACGTAGCAGATAAACCTATGGTGGAACGAAGGGAATTGATGTTGAATATGGGGGGAAAACTCGGTCTTCCTATGCCTCCTGATCCCACCGATAAGGCTTTGATACAATTAATAGAGAGTTTTGACGTTTTGGATATTGCATTGAATAAGGTCACCTTGTTAGATGGTGAAGGGATTGTCGCCAAGGAAACTCGGGGTGCTTGGCAAGAAGGAAGACGTACAACATCTTGGATTAAGGTGAAAAATTGGAAGACCGCTTCTTGTTTCATCACAGCATTGCACAAAGAAAATGGCTACGTGTCCCTTGCAGTTTTCAAAGAAGGTGCCGTAACGAAAATCGGGAGTGTCAAAAATGGACTGAGTGCTCGAGATAAAAGTATATTGCATCAATTGATCAAGCAAAATGCATCAAATGAAGACGCACAATTTTTTTATATCCATCCATCCATTTGCATTGAAGTTCAATTCTTGCACGTATATGAGGAAAATGAATTGCGTGAACCTCAGTTTTCGCAGTGGCTTTTACAAACTTCTCCCGACGAATGTACCTGGGAGAAATTCGTGCTAGGGCAATATACATTTCCAGATACTGTACAAATAACTTCCAGGGATAAACCGCTTTGGAAAACAGAAGGTAAACAGGTGGTAAAAGTAGAATACCTTCATTATTTACGGGAGGTTTCAGCTTTCTTCTTACCCTTCTTGAAGGATAAGCTTCTTACAACGATCCGCTATCCTCATGGAACTTTGGATAAAGAAAGATTTTTCCAAAAAAACAAACCTGATTATGCGCCGGACTTTATTAAAACGTTCATGGATGAGGATATCGAATATATGCTGTGTAACGACATTGAAACTCTCCTTTGGTTTGGTAATCAACTTGCATTGGAATTTCATGCCCCATTTCAGAAAGCCGGTAAAACAAGACCCGACGAAATCGTCCTGGACTTGGATCCTCCTTCCATCGAATATTTCTCCTTTGCGGTAAAGGCTGCACAGGAAATAAAAAAGGTGATGGAATCATTAAGGATTAAAGCTTTTGTAAAAACCTCAGGTAACAAAGGACTGCAAATTCACATCCCTCTGCCTGAAGACAGATTTACTTATCAGGAGACACGCATATTCACTGACTTTCTCGGTGATTATTTAACAAGTTCCCACCCGAATGATTTTACAACGGAAAGAATGAAAATAAATCGGCATAATCGACTTTACTTGGACTTTGTGCAGCATAGTGAAGGAAAAACCATCATTCTTCCTTATTCCCCACGGGGAAATTCTTTCGCTGGTGTGGCTACACCTTTGTTTTGGGAGGAAGTGAACGAAAGTCTCCAGTTACAGGACTTTACGATTGAAACCCTACCAAACAGAATAAAAAGAGACGGGTGTGCGTTTATGGATTACCGACTGGTAGATAATGGACCAGCCTTTTTGGAAGTATTGTCGTTCCTAAAACAAAAAAAGACCCTTAACTAATTGGTATGATGGAAAGTTGCTCTAGAAAATCGCTTTCCGCGGGCGGTTTTTGCTTTGATGCAGCTTTGCAGACAGTCGAGCGGTTAGGGAGCGGACTTCTGAAAATAACTCGAACGTTTTTTTGAAGGTTAGTAATTCTGATCGTTGATTTCCAATCCAGGCACTCGCTTTCCGCGGGCGGTCCGCCCTCGGCGCTGGCCTGTGGGGTTTCCCTTGGCCACGCTTTTCCCGCAGGAGCCTCGTACCTTCTGTTCTGTTCCAATCAGCTTTGGATAGAACCCTTTTGTTCACAAACCAGATAGTAATTATTTGCCGAAAGTTTTTTTGTGGGTTTGTAAAATGGGAACGTTGATTTCCACTCCAGGCACTAGCTTTCCGCGGGCGGTCCGTCCTCGGCGCTCTTGCGCCTGTGGGGTCTCCTTTGGACTCGCTTTTCCCGCAGGAGTCTCGCGCCTTCCGTTCCAATCAACTTTGTGTATTAAAAGAAAAACTGCTGGCTCGTCTTATTCCGAATCCTATTTAAGACTAGTTTATCCTTCAGTTTTTTTATGTAATCCTTAATGGATGGAAGAAATTTGCGACACTCCTGCCGAATAACTGGCTA
>NZ_JVPL01000285.1:0-40331 GCF_001054655.1 Bacillus sp. 220_BSPC | reverse complement strand
GTGGAAATCAACGTCCAAATACAAGCCATAAAAATAGACAAACTCGATTTTCATCGAGTTTGTCTACTGTCTGAAAGTCCGCCGGTAATGGCGGACTTTTTTATTATTTTGCAGAATGATCTTCATGATAAACGGGAAGTGTTATTGAAATCGTTGTTCCCTTATTCAAAGCGCTAGTTAAATGAAGTGTACCATTCATCGTTTGGATGGTCTTGACAGCCACCATTGATCCCAACCCAGTCCCTTTTTCTTTGGAACTGTAATAAGGCTCGCCAAAACGATTTATTTGTTCCTTGTTCATTCCCACTCCATTGTCACTGATTTCGATAATGATATCGAAATTATTTACATAAGAAACAATATTAAGTTCCCCGCCATGTGGCATTGCCTCTATACCATTCTTGATGAGGTTTAGGAAGCATTGCTTGAAATGTTGAATATTCCCCCGGGTAATGGCTGGAGCCAACTGATTAGAAATAGTAACTAAATTCATGCTAGCCAATGGTTTGATCATTTCAATTACATACCCTATTTCACGGTTAATTGAAATATTATCCACTTTCTCAAGTGCAGGTTTTGCAAATGCTAAGTATTCACTAATTATGGATTCTGCACTATTAAGCTCCCTGACAACATGCTCTATATATTGTTCTTTTACATCCTGAGTCAGATCAGGGGTCTTTAGCAGTTGAACAAATCCTTTCACAACCGTTAAAGGATTTCTAACCTCATGTGAAATGCTGGCTGCAAGCTGACTGACTACCTCCATTTTTTCAAGCCTTATCATCTGTGTCCGGATTAAAATGGCATCCTTTAAAATTTCCATGATATAAACAGCTAAACCAATAATGAAAGGAGGGAGGATGATAAAGTAAAATACATACGCCTCCGTTATTCGAAAATAATCAGACATAGCGAGTGAAATGAAGCTCGTTAGTATTCCAAGAAATAAAATTAATAGTATCGAGCTATTAAGCTTATTTTTCCGATTGAAATTTTTGAATTTGGAAGAAAATAGAGCCGTTATAATAAAGATTACGATATATACAATTAACGTAAGTAAATTAAAGCCATAAAAAGCAAACCTAAAAGATAATATGATGACTAACAGAGCTGCCCCTACAGGCCAACCACCATAAAGGGTCCCTATTATAAAAGGAATTTGCCTGAGATCGTGGACACAATATTCATCGATATAAATAGGAAACTTCATACTTAATATAATAGGAATGCTCATGCATGCAGTAATAAGGGTCTTGCCATACTGACTTAACCTTTTGCCATGATCTATTAAAATGTAATAAATCAAAATACTTACTAAGATATAAAAAAGATTATCTAATATGTTTTGATTGATATAAATAAAATTCATAGGATTCTCCTGAAAAAGTAACCGTTTGGTTCATTATACAAGAATAACACCAAAAAAGAGAATCTTAATAAGTAATTTATTTACAGAACGGCATTTAAATTCAAAAAGAATTGGTTAATGTATCTAATGTAACTTGAATTATTTGCCGATTAATCAGTTCGGAATTTGGTTTTACATAATAAAGGAAATATAATAGAGGTAGAGGTGATTTTCATTGAAAAAGTGGACAAGGGAAATAGAAATAAACGCCCCAATTGAACAGGTATGGAAGTTTCTTGATGGTTCTGTAGAAAATATGCAAAAAATCATGCCTCAAGTAGTTGAACAAAAGCCGGTTAAAATAACGGAAGAAGTGGTTGGAAGCGTATATCGTCAAACATATAGAGAAGGAAAACGAACAGAAGAGTATGATATAGAAACATTGGAATATTTGAATGAGACAAATGAGAAAAAGCTTAAAGTAGGCTTCATACTTGCAAAAATGTTTGATATTACGGCTTTATATGAACTAAATAAAATCAATGACAATAGAACTTCCTTTACATATACAGTCACCAGTCGCCCATTAAAGTGGTTTTTGAAATTACTTTTAGTATTTGCCACCGATAAAGTGGTCGTTGAATTTTTAGATCGTGTCAAAAAGGTAGCTGAAGCGGAAACAAGTGGATCAGTATGAATTAAGTCAATCTTACGGAATCGAAAGAACAACACAAAAAAAGAATCCATCCTTTTTCATGATGGATTCTTTTTTATTTCTCGTGAAAGATTAGGGTGTAGGATACTTGACTGAACTTAGAGGTGGTTGCCCCAAAAAGGGAGTTGCTTCGGACGTTATTTTTTTAATGGTGGGACTGAACGACGTTTTAAGAAATACGAGAATAATAAGGTATGGTATCGGAGTAGGAGTAAAGGTAGGATTAGAAGAAGATAAGTAATTCTAAAAAACAGTGGTTAAACCAAAAATAAAATTTAGGTGGTGAATTTTGATATTGATGTCTACATATAAAGAGAGTTTTAAAAAGGCTTTAAATTTTGGATTATTATTTTATGCGATATTCATTGGATTAAGTGGAACAATAACTTTTTCAGTTCTATTACTTTGGGTTGTCCCAAAAGATCAAATATCAACAATATTAGTACCTTTACTTTTCATAGCCTTATTCCTCTACGGTTCTTGTGCCATATCTATACTTATTCGTTCAAAAATCAATAAAATATGAATGATTTTGAATTAAAACTTTTACTCTCGAGAAATGTTGGAAATGCAAACTATATGTATAAATTCTTAATCTTTCAAACCCTTGGCACTTCTAGTGTCAGGGGCTTTTTATTTGTGGGGGAAAGGTATCACATGAGAGGTGTAACGGGTTCACAGCTTTTTATCCCTCTTACTAATTTAATTGAGTAATAAATTTTTAAACTCTTTTTCGGTGAATCACAGAAAAGATGCCATATGTGAAAATCGTGAATTCAATTTTGGGACCTATCATTCTGAATTTATGGTTATTATGCCATTATGATAGAGCATCTATACGGCTGCTCATAAGAAATACTAACAGGAAGAGGAGGGGTGAAAAAATGGGTAAGGAAAAAGTTCGGTTACTTGCTTCACTATTATTTATAGTTAGTCTTTCTTTGATAGTTTCAGCTTGTTTTAATTTCAAGAAAGATATAAATTCGGAGGATAAAAAAAACCTAAAGGTAATTCAAATGGATGGTACTTTTGCTGTAGATGTGGATGATCCAAATGAAACTGTAGGTGATGCAGATTACGTTTTTATAGGCCGGGTTGATGAAGATGTTGACACTCTATACAAAGATCCTGTAACAATTGAAACTAGTGACGGTGCTAAAGAGGTTTCAATACCATATACAAATTACCAAGTTACTGTCCTGCCTGGGTGATCTAGTAACAGATACTTCCATACCTATTCAAAAGGCTGGAGGGATAAATGAAGACGGCTCTTTTGTTGTTTTGTATGAAGATGATACATTACCGGAAGAAGGAAAATCATATGTGTTTTTAGCGTATGCACAAGATGATGGTTCATTATTAGTATCAGGTCCAAATTCGAATGAATACGTTGAAGGTATTAAGCGAGATGTGACTAGTGAAAAAATGGAAAAAGGTAAAGCTTCTTTGAACGAGGAAGCCGCAGAGGTAGTTTCTGAGTATGAAAATGAAATACCTACGGATAGAGACCGTTCAGAATCTGAATTTGATGATAAGCAATAAAAATTAATATATTGTGTCCTTCTTTCATAAAACAACCCCTTTTTCTCCAACAATTCTTTGGGAAAAGGGGGTTGTTTACACTCTGAAAGGCTACTTACTAAAGAGAGGTATAAGTTTTCATGAATAATACAACTTTTAAAATAATTCTTTTAATATTACTAAGCATTTTAATAGTGGTTCAAATATTTATGACGACAGCAATATTTGATGTTGTCGACCAACTGATAGATATTGCTCAGACATTACCTGGTTTATTGAATCAATAAGGGGATCACGAAAACGACACTGCTATTTTAATTGGTAGTGTTTTTTATTTAGAGGATAGTCATAATAAAAAAAGCGGCCGTGATAAAGACTTGATCGCTTGTAAAAGATAAGGGTTATTTAAAAGGCCTTTCCGAAAGAAGGGTCTCTTATTTTAAAGATGAAATGTTACTGCAAGCTAAGGCAAATAAATAGGGTTGTTATTACATTCAGCGATAGCGAAATGTACAAGCTTCTGCTAAACCTCAATCTCCATTCCGATGTTCTGTTCTTTCGATTGGCGGTAAACACCTTTTGCTACAGCGAGGTCAAAGTAAGCGGCACCGACTGATTTGAAGAAGGTAATTTCCTCTTCATTTTCCCTGCCTGTTTTGGTCCTCATGACAAGTTCAAAAAGCTCTCCGTGAATATCATTAAACGACCAATTTCCCTGATTGGCTGCAGAAATGAGCTCTCCTGCTTCAGCCTTCACGCCCGCCAAATCGTCGACGATAATTTTAGCAGCGCGTGAAACCGTGGTATTATCCACTTCTTTCATATCCGGCAAGTAAGACCCGACCCCGTTAATGTGTGTGCCCGGCTTTAAATCGAGTCCATTAAATACTGGCTCGTTCGAGCGGGTTGCACAGCAAATGATATCTGCTTGGCGAACAGCTGCTGTAACATCTTCGCAAACTTCAAAAGGAACGGTTACTCCGAATGCCCGCAGCTTTTCACCGAATTTCTGCGCTTTCTCTGGTGTGCGATTTACTAATAAAATACGCTCAATGTCCCTTACGGCTAACACACCAATTGCTTGTTCAAAACCCATAGCTCCTGTTCCGATGATCGTGAGAACCCTGGCGTCTTTACGAGCAAGAAGGTCTGTGGCAATGCCGCTCAATGCCCCCGTTCTGAGACGTGTTAAATAGGAGGCATTCAACAATGCTAAGTGTTCGCCATTTTCTGCATCTGACAGCAAGATGACTCCTTGTGTTGTGGCCATCCCCCTTGAAGGATTCTTTGGAAAAATGGTAACGACTTTGACTGCCGAAACTTCTTCAGATAAATCAGCGCTTGGCATGTAAAGTGCCGATGCCTCGTGTTGAGGAAAAGCAAGCACCGTGCGATGAGGGTTGTCTATACTTTGAGTACCGTGTGCACGTAATACGGCCTTTACATCCGCAATTGCGTCCTTCATTCCATATGATTGGTGAATTTCCTTCTCACTTATAACCAACATTCAATTTTCCTCCTTGAAGTAAAAGAACCATAGATTACATGGCACTAGTATTATGCGTTTCGTCTAATTTCTGATTGCTGCGATCCTTAACTGCCCAAATCGCTGCTAATGACAGGACAGATGCAAAAATAATATAAAGGGCGACAGGAACATAGGAGTTATTAAACCTATTAAGTAAAGCCGTTGCAACTAGCGGCGCTGTTCCTCCTGCCAGAGCTGCTCCGATTTGATATCCAAGCGTGATGCCGGTATAACGAATCCTTGCATCGAAAATTTCCGAGAACATCGTTCCAAGAACAGCTGTGATGGGGGCCCAAATAACCCCTAAACCTATGACTGTTGCAACGATCAATATCAGTACCGATTTTTGCTGCAGCAACCAGAAGTATGGGAATGCAAACAGTGCCATCCCAATCGTTCCGCCTATAAACAGCTTTTTGCGGCCAATCTTATCAGATAACATCCCCATGAATGGTATTAAAATTGTCGTTATAATTGTTGCAATCATGACTGCAGTCAATGTAGCTGTCCGTGAGAAACCGAGATTTGCAGTAGCATATGATACGACAAACGTGCTGAAAATATAAAATGGAGCTGTTTCTACCACTTTGGCTCCCACGGCGATAAGCACTTCACGCCAATAATTCTTAAGAGTTTCTACAATCGGCAGCTTTGGAACTTCTCCTGATTCCTTCACTTTTTTGAAAGAAGGTGTTTCATCGATTCCTTTACGAATCCATAGGCCAAAAAATACTAACAGAGCACTAAAAATGAATGGTATACGCCATCCCCAAGTCATGAATGCGTTTTCAGGCAACAGTGTCATAATAGATAAGGCAACGGTTCCAAGCAGCATTCCTATAGTAACACCCATCTGAGGAATGGCCCCGAACAAGCCCCGTTTCTCAGCGGGAGCATATTCAACGGCCAATAATAGCGCGCCACCCCATTCACCGCCAATTCCCAGACCTTGTACTAATCGCAACGTGATTAATAAAATCGGCGCCCAAATCCCAACGGCTTGATACGTGGGAAGAAGTCCCATCCCAAATGTAGCGACACCCATTAAACTAAGTGTTATAACAAGGGTTTTCTTTCTCCCGATACGATCGCCAATATGGCTGAAGATCACTCCGCCAAAGGGGCGGATGAAGAATGCTAACGCAAAGGATGCATAGGAAAGCAACAGCCCTATTGTCGGATCCTCATTCACGAAGAATAGCTGATTAAACACGAGAGCTGCAACGGTCCCATATAAAAAATAGTCAAACCACTCAATCGAACTTCCGACTAAACTCGCGACTAATATTCGCCGCATTTGTTTCTTCTCCATCATGAGTCACCCCGTAAAAATTGAAGTGTCACTTCAATTTATTATTTCCTTTATTGTAAATAATTTATAATTTTCTGTCAATTATTTTATTAATGACGGAACATTCATTAAAATTTGTACTGTATAATGTAGCTAGATACTATGTAAAAAAAGGGGGCATCTCTATGCCTTTTGATTCAATCGGGGAAAAAATGAAGTCATTGAGGAAAGAGCGAAAACTAACATTAAAGAGCCTTGCTGAACAAACAGGCGTTTCAATCAGCTTTTTATCACAAGTAGAACGGGGTAAATCAAGCGTCACATTAGAGTCATTAAAAAAAATCGCTGATACATTGGATGTCAACCCAAGTTTCTTTTTTTCTGAGGACCGCTCCCAGGAAAATTCAGATTATAATCATGAACAATTTCACTATCAGAATTTATCCAGCGGCATTCGTGATGCTGTTTTTTCGCCTATTCTTGTCACCTTAAAGCCAGGTGAAAATAAAGGAAGCGCCTTTTCTCATAGCGGACATGAATTCTTATTCATTATCGAAGGGAAGTTAACAGTGGAAATAGAGGGAGAAAGAATGGAACTCCATGAACAGCAGTCGTTCATGTTCGATGCTCGAAAAGCCCATTACTGGTTTAACTTCTCGGATCAAAATGTCCGGTTTTTGGTGGTGTCGTCGAAATAACGTCACGGTGTTGTGGAATAAAAGTATATCCAGTTAACGAAGCATGCCGTACAAAAGGATAGATGTTAAACAGCAAGGAATATGAGAACACAATGTCGAATAAGAAAAATATGTTGTCGCCTCTTGTCTGTTTACTGTAAATGAAACAAACAGTAGGCTTCGACGAACGGCTTCGGTATAATCACGAAATTTCAGATAGGATATATTGAGTTCTGGAGGGAGCTGTATTATGCAAAAGGCAATCGTAGTTTATTATCTTACCGAAAAGAAGAATAACTTAAGTGATTTAAATCAACTTTTGCAAGAGGGATGGAAGGTTGTCTCTCAGAGTGCTATGTCAGGTGCAGGTGGCGGTGGAGCAGTTTATTCACTTGTTATAATAGAGAAAGATTAGGAAACAAAGCTTCGGGATTCATTGCCACTAACCGGAAATGATAGTTCAATTAACCGCCTATTCAAAGGGCGGTTTTCTTCCCCCAAGAGTGGAGGGAAATCACCACATTCTTGGGGGCTATTGTGATGCAGTCGATTAAGACTAATCATCGATCCATCGTTTCGTTCCTAGTTTCTATGCCATATAACCAGTGAAGTGACTGAATGAAGTAGTTAGTAAAGAATAGGTCATCATGAGTTCCTTTTGGATCTGACGCAAATAATAGGTTAGATTCCGAATAGCCTTCCTTGGTAAATTCAAGGTGGGCTTTCTTCGTGTAGTCAACCATATGCTTTTGTATCGTTTCTTTATAAATTCCCTCTAATTCCCCGACATATAAATAGAGCCGATGATTTTGACGATTCACAGTTGGTTTGAGATGGATATTTCCTTGCCGTTCAATCTTTTCCCCTTGAAGATAGCGAAGAACGTCCTCGTACCAAAAGGAAGCTGATAATGAGATATATTGATGGAATACCTCTGGATAATAATAGGAGGCGAAAATCGAAACAAGTCCTCCAAGTGAGCAGCCGGAAATAGCTGTATGTGAAGGCTCGGGATTGGTAGCATAATGGGCATCTATATATGGCTTTATTTCGGTTACGACAGTATGTAAATAAACCTGCGCTCGCCCTTCAAAGGTGGAAGCATGCGGTGCAAGTGATGGTGCTTCCCACGGCGTATAGTCATTTTTGCGATCAATGGGTTCAATTCCAATAACGATAAGCGGTTCAATTTGCCCTGAAAGAATTAAATGATCGATATAGTTTGAAGCTTGTTTGGCAGTTTCTCCACCATCATGCATATAGATCGTTCGGTATTTCTTGGTTTGATCGTAACCTGAGGGCAAGATGACACATACCTCATAGTTGGCAATTTTCTCATCAAGGTATCGAATCATGTATTTTCCACCACGTCCTTTAGAACATTCGTATTTTTGAAGTTTAGAAAAAATAAATGATAATGATAACCATTATCATTTATAATTATAATACACTCTCAGTTATTTTGAAAGGAATAATCCGATTATCTAAGAATGGCAGCCAATAGAAAGAGGGAGCTTAATAGGGTTGGAAGTCTTTAACTGTTAATTTGTGTCTTTGCATTAGGTCCTCATTAGTTGATAAAATGATTTATCAGCTGTGTTTCTTTGATGAAACGATAATGTGGAGCGGTATGCTTACCTTTCAACAAATAGAAAGTGGGATTTTATGATTAACCTGGATCAAGTGAGTAAAAAATTTTCACAATTTCAGGCTATTGAGTCTGTTACTTTAACAATACCTAAAGGTGAAATTCATGGAATAATCGGAGCAAGCGGAGCAGGGAAGTCAACGTTGCTGCGGCTAATGAATTTGTTGGAGACCCCAGATGCGGGCGAAGTGGAGGTAAACGGCCAAAGGTTGACAACATTGAACAATAAAGCACTTCGAGGGGCACGGAAGTCGATTGGCATGATCTTTCAGCATTTTAATCTTGTGGCAAATAAAACGGTTTATTACAATGTGGCAGCCTCTTTAGAGCTGGCAAATTACCCAAAGAAGGAACGTCGGAGCCGTGTTGTAGAGTGTCTCCAATTTGTCGGATTGGAGGGTGAGATGGAGAGATATCCGGCACAATTAAGCGGGGGACAAAAGCAGCGTGTTGCCATTGCAAGGGCATTGGCAAATAACCCGCAAGTGTTATTATGTGATGAACCGACCTCTTCCCTTGATCCAAATACAACCGCTGAAATATTAGACGTGCTAGAAAACATAAACAAACGGTTCGGTGTGACGATTGTCATTGTTAGTCATGAGCTGGATGTCATTAAAAGTATATGCAATCGTGTATCGATCATGGCAGAGGGAGAGATTTATGACACGGTCATAATCGAACCAACCGGGATTCAAAAAAAGGATAATCGTCCAGAATACTTTATCGAACAATTAGCAGAGAATGGTGGGCTGGGCCATGCCTGAGATTTTAGTTCAATATGAGGCAGAAATTTGGCAGTCGATTGGAGAAACCATTACCATGGTGGGTGTGTCCATTTTAGCTGCGATTTTGATTGGATTGCCTGTCGGGACCTTGCTATTTCTTTGTAGGAAGGGTCATTTGCTTGAAAACCCGTGGGCTTTCTCGATTTTGAATTTATTCGTGAATATTATCCGTTCATTCCCATTTTTGTTATTGGTTGTTTTTTTAATCCCGTTTACAAGGCTCTTAATCGGCACAGCCATTGGTACAGCAGCTGCTTGCGTTCCATTAGCGATCATCGCCATTGCCCATTATTCGCGATTGGTCGAGCAATCTTTATTGGATGTTCCAAAGGGTGTGATCGAGGCAGCCATTTCCATGGGGGCTTCGGTTAAGGATGTCATATTTAAATTTCTTTACGTGGAAGCTCGTTCAGGGCTAGTACTCGGACTAACAACATCGATTATCAGCTTTATTTCCTATTCAACGATCATGGGAGTGGTCGGAGGCGGGGGTATCGGCGACTTTGCCATCAGGTATGGCTATCAGCAGTTTAAAACAGAGCTAATGATTTATATGATTATCATTATGATTATTCTTGTACAGCTTATCCAATTCATTGGAACGACAATAGCTAGAATGATTGATAAAAGATAAATAATGGAGGGAAACATCATGAAAAAAATACTCTTTCTCATGGCAGCAATTATGTTGTTTTTAGTAGGGTGTGGAAAGACGAATGAAGTAAAAGAGAAAGAAAATACGCAGAATCAGGAAAAGGAAGAGGTTACATTGAAAGTGGCCTCACTCATTCCCCCAATGACGGAAATCCTTGAGCTTGTTAAACCAAAGCTGGCAGAGGAGGGCATTAACCTGGAAATGGTTGTATTAAGTGATAATGTCCAGCCTAACACCGCACTAGCGGCAAAAGAAGTGGATGTGAACTTCTTCCAACACGTTCCATATATGGAGGAATTCAATCGAAACAAAAATGCCGAGCTAGTACCAGTGAAACCCATTTATTTTGCCAATTATGGTGTGTACTCCAAAGAATACGATTCAATGGATAAATTGCCAGAGGGTGCCGTTATTGCCATTGCAAATGATGTGTCGAATATCGATCGCTCATTGGCCTTGCTGGCACAGCATAAAGTTATCACTTTAAAGGAAAAAAAGGGTCCATACTATACAATGTCTGATATCACTGAGAACCCTAAAAACTATAAGTTTAAAGAAGTGGATTTATTAATGCTAGCGAGAACGTATGATGAAGCAGATGCGATCGTGATAACACCTGCTTACGCTGCACCGCTTGGTTTGACACCAAAAAATGACGCCCTTCTCACAGAAGGTGTTGAAAATGACTTTGCGATTACATTAGTGGCACGCAAGGATAACGTGGATTCCGAGCCAGTCCAAAAGTTGGCCAAGGCCATGACAAGCCCGGAGGTACGCAAATTTTTAGAAGAGAAATATAGTGAAACGGCCATTCCGGCATTTTGACTTTGATACAAAAAAAGGGCTATTCCTTCAACAGGAATAGCCCTTATTTGCGTTTCAGTGTAACTTTGTGATCACCCATCGTCTAGCTGGCTCCTGGACAGCATATTTTTGTTCGATATTACAAAGCTTAAGGAAATATTCTAATATCCTACCTTCTTTATACTATAAATCCGTTTAATAAAAAGTCCCTTCATTTCTTGAATAAATATAGAAACTCTTCTAAAATATATTTAGTCCATAATTTTACAGTGAATAAAAATATTACATAGAAATGAATAAGAAAAGAAGTTGAAAGGACTTTCCATTATGTCGATGACTTACGAATCTCAAACACTAGTTTCTGCCATGCAAACGCGTGTCGGACAATATAAGGACCTGAAAGAACAGCTCACGGAATTGAAAAAAGGATTTGAGAGCATCGTTCATTTGGATGATGAGCTGCAGGGGCAAGGTGCAGAGGCCATTAAAGGGTTTTACAAAGCACAGATCGATGTCGTGGATTCTTGGCTGCGCCTGATCAATCGGCATGTTGCCTTTTTAAGCGGAATTCAAGGAGATACAATCGAAGCGAACCTTAGCGAAACCGTGGTTACGGTCCCATTTTTAGAGGAAGAGCTGACAAATGCGACTCGAAATTCCAAGGAAATGGTCACAGCCCAGAAAAATGATCTGAAAAAAATATTGGCTGGAATTGATGATCTCATTCAGTTAGAGCCTTTTTCCGATGATGCGTTCTTTGAAAATATCGAGAAAGCTGAAACAAAACGGACCCAAACGATAGACAAGGTAAACGAAATCGACCATAAGTGGACGGCTGAATATGCCAAATCCGAAGAGGACCAAGCGGCAGTGATGGCACTCATGGAGCAACTGAAAATATCCAGTACAAGGGGAGGAGTAGTATCCCCGCTATATTTTAATGCAGCAGCCTATAAAAATAGTGAAGCCTATAAAAACCTGGAAGTAAGGAAAAAAGAAACCGCGCAATATCTCAAAGTTAAGAAAGAAGAGGCGGAGAATCGCCTGATCAAAGACTTGAAGGCACAACTCGATCATGTAACAGATCCTGATGAGTTCCTCAAAATCGCCAAGCAGATCGGGTACGAAAACTTAGCGCCCACCCAGCAGCAATATGTCATGCAGCTAGAAGCGGCTAAGCAAACCGCAGACATTGCAAAAGGAATCGGCGTAGGCCTTTATGATGTAGGTAAAGACTTTGTGACAGGAGTTTGGGACTTTGTCACAGATCCCGGGGAAACAGTTGAAGGTGTAGCAAACTCAATCATGCACCCGGTTCAAACCTATAAATATATATCCAAGTCCATCTCCGACTCATATGAAAGAGATATGGTAAATGGCGATGCCTATTCGCGGTCTCATTGGGTAACCTATGCCCTCGGAACAGTCGTCACATCTGTAGTCGGAACAAAAGGCGCGGGTGCTGTAGCGAAGACTGGGGTAGCAACTACAAAAGCCGCTGCAGTAAAAGGTGCAACGAAGGCAAAAGAACTAGTTTCCATCCCTAACCTATTGCCATACAATCCTAAAAACCAACTGTCGTTGGCAGGTGGAGTACCTTATAATGTGGTTAATGGTGCGGGATTGAAGGATCAGTTAATTTCAATGGCGAAAGTGGAGTCTGAAGTTAGTGGTAGGGGTAGGTTAAATGTAGAAGATGTCACTAAAGAGATTTTGAGGACTAAACCAATGAACTCTCCTATACCTGAAAAGTGGTATAAAAAGGGCGGGAAAATCTCTATCGATGATAACGGCACTTGGACTTATATTAACAAGTCTGGAATATCAGTAAGTTATCCAAATGGTTATCCTGATTTTACACCCTATGTACATCCAAATGTTGAGCCGGTTAAAATCGAGGTACATTCGCCTAAGAATAATCCAAAAGACTTTGAAAATGCAAATATAGCGGCTAAACTTAGTAAAGATACTGATCCTCCAATAATTGATATTAGGAAACCACCAGAAGGGTATACATGGCATCATCATCAAGATGGAAAAACGATGATGCTAGTAGATGAAGATATTCATAGAGAGTTTAGACACATTGGTGGTCAATCTAAAGTTAATGGAAAAAATAAGTAAGATTAGAGGAGTGCGAATATGACAAAAATGAGTAGCAAAAATCCAAAGATTTCCCTACAAGATATAAAACAATTTGAACAAGAGTACGATGTTACGCTACCTAATCAATATGTTGATTTTCTACTAGAATACAATGGGGGATATCCTGAAGAATCTAACTTCAAAATATCTGATGATGAAGGAGAAAGTTTAGTTAATAAGTTTTATGGAATTGGGGATATGAAGAGTAATTTATCTAAAGTTTTTGAGGTTTTAGAAGGAGAAATACCGGAAGATTTTATTTCAATTGCTAATGACCCAGGAGGGAATGAAATTTTATTAGGAGTTAGTGGAGAATACCAAGGAAAGATCTATTTTTGGATTCATGATATAGAACCAGAGGAAGAAATGGGCAATATGTTTATCCTTGCAGATAGTTTTGATGAGTTCTTTAATAACCTATATTTATCTAAATAATGATACTAATGGGAAGCTACATTTATCCGTTTTGAGCAAACCTAGAGTTTTTAACAATATAAGTTATGACAATTGCGAAAGATAGCTAGGCGAGATGACATTTTAAGTTTACGAATTATCGTTACAAGGAACAAACTTTAAACCTACGATTTAAGCAAGCTCGTTGGTTTAAAGATAAGGTTTGTAATGAATTACTTTATATAGCTAACGATAAAGCATTTGATTGTCTTTGAGGCAACAGGTGCTTTTTGTTTTATTTTTTGAATTTTAATTAAAGGAAAACATAATATTAAATCTTTAGATAATTTTAAAAATCAATTGAAAGCAGTCTTTACGGCGGGTTCAGACTTAGATGATACTATTGATATTCTAGAAGACGTTGGAAATAAAGGAGAAACTAAATGGATAAAACTCAAATTTCGAAAGACATTAGAGGTGCGATAAAAAGTGGCCAAACGGATACGGTAAGAGATTTACTCGAGAAAGAACCAGAAATGTTAACATGGATGACGCCCTTTGGTACATGGTTACATATAGCAGCAACTCATGGGCATTTAGAAATGATAAAATATCTTATTAATGCCGGGATAGATGCTAATGCACAGCGGGGAACTTTTTCTACAAATGCCCTTGAAAGAGCAGCTACAAAAGGCCATTTAGATATTGCCGAATATCTCATTAACCAGAATGTTGAGATGGATACTAGTGAACCAGATAGAAATCCACTGTTTGCTGCAATATATGGTGGTCATTTTGAGATTGTTAAATTGTTAGTTGAGAATAATATAGATATAACCATAAAATACTCTGGTGACAACATGAAAGATATGGATGCTTATGCATTTGCCATTGATAGAGGACAAACAGAAATTGCTGACTATTTAAAGCAGAAGATGGATTTGAAGGGGACTTCAAGTTAGTCTATGAAAAATTAATGAAAGCCAAAGGGTTTTGTAGTCAAAATCAGGCGAAAAACTGGCTGAGAGAAAAAGGTCTAACACCACACCATGCAGATGACGTTACTATACAGTTAATACCTACAAAGTTACATGAAAATATACCACACATTGGTGCTGCATCAGGTTTAAGAGGAGGGATTTGAATTTTTGGGTAACAATTATATAAATCAAATAGAAAATAAATTAAACACCTTAAATATTAAGAAACAAGAAGTCTTTTCTTTAAATTCAAGAGAAAATCAGATTAAGAAAATAGAGACGATGTATGATATTTTCATTCCAAAGGATTATAAGGAGTTTCTTCTTAACTATGATGAAACTTTTTTTGAAAATGAGGTAACGTATAAACCGATTGAGACATCACCTTGGACATCTAAGGAGGGCACTCAAGTATTTGAAGGTCTTTATGGATTAGCTGGTGAAAATAATTTATTCGACCAAATAGAAGGTTATTTAAATCGGATGCCAAATTGTATGATTCCAATTGGGGAAAGCCCGGGAGGAAATTTAATCTGCTTAGGAGTAAAGGAAAGCATTATAAGTAAAGTTTATTTCTGGAACCATGAAAATGAACGCGAAGCTAAAATAATGGTAGGAATAGAAGATGCTTCGGATGAGATTAACTCATATTGGGATAATATACATCTTGTATCGAAAACATTTTTAGGTTTTTTAAGTGGATTAGAATTAATTAATGAAACTGAGAATATTGATGTTGATGACGTAGAGCTGTGGCTAGATGATGAATTATTAGATGATTAAATTGTTCGCATTAAATTGGTTAACAGTATTATTATGTTTCCTTTTCGATGGATAGCACCAACCATATAATTGAAAGGACTTTTAAAAATTCAAGATTAGTAGGTGATTTTGGTGAAATATTCAGCTTTACAGGAATTTATTAAGCGGTATGGAAAAGATGATGATTTTACAGGTGGAGTAAGTGATGAAAAAGTTAGAGAAACTGAACTAAAACTACAGGTCTCTTTACCGGAAAGTTACAAGTGGTTTTTAAGAAACTATGGTTTTGGTGGACTCTTTGGAGTGAGAATAATTGGATATGGTTATACGGGTCCAGCAGTAGTAGATGCTACCAGAGGTCATCAAAAGTATTATGATTTAATAGATGGACTTGTGGTTATAGAAGATATTGATGAATTTGCCTATTGCCTCGATACTAATAAAATGAAAAATGGAGAATGTCCAGTTATTATGTGGGATAACCAAGAGGGATATGGTTTTACCGCAGCTGATAATTTCCTAGACTATTTGATCGAAAGTCTTGAAGAGGCAAAAGAAAACTGGGATGAAGATGAAGAAGATTGGTAATAAAGTAAGAAATGTTTTTATAAAAGAAGAAGTGGATAGAGCCTTTCGAAATCAAAGGGACTATCCATTTTTTATTCATTTCGAGGGCACCCAATGCCGTAATAAGACAACATAGTATTGATGATTTGGGGAATGTTTTGTACCGTAAAATGCTGTTGAAGCTCTTGAAGAATTAGGTGAATTAACCAGTAGAAGAAAATTGAAAGTAAGGAGAATATGTTTTGGATAAAAAAAGTATGAACAAAGCAATAAGGAATGCAATTAAACTTGGTGATATTAATGAAGTAAAGCGTTTAATAGGCGATAATCTAGAATCTTTACATACAATGACCCCATTTGGTACGTGGTTACATGTTGCAGCAAAGAAAGGGCATTTTGATATAGTAGAATATCTGATCCATAAAGGAATCGATGTCAATACAAAAGGTGATATATTTGATGCTTCTCCTTTAAATGTGGCTGCAGGAGCGGGGCATTTGGAGATAGTAAAGTATTTATTAGAGGCTGGAGCAGAATTAGATGAGAGCTTAGCGAAAAGAAATCCATTATTTGGAGCGATTTATGGTGGGCATAAAGAAGTAGTTGAGCTTCTAGTTGAAAAAGGAATAGATTTTTCAATTAGATATACGGGAGAGAGTATTAAGAATATGGATGCATATGAATATGCTAGAGAATTTGGTCAAACGGAAATTGCTGAATATTTAAAGCAGAAGATGGATGAATAGGAATAGAAAAGAAAAGAGACTAATTATTTAATTGTCATGATATATAAAGGGTGTCATACTGCTACTTTTAAAAAAAACAGATAAACTTAGATTATTAATATACATCCTGCCAAATTTCCTGATGAACATCAGGCAGGCATTCATGGTAAAGGATCTCCAACAAATAAATTTTTTCCAAGGAGGTAATTGATTTTGGCTAAATTTGATTATATAAAAAATAATCATAAGTTTTTTCCATTAAAAGAAAAAGAACTTATAGAAGCAGAGCAAAGACTCGGATTTAAATTTCCCCCTGAACTAAGGGAGTTATACTTAGAAGTTGGTTATGGTTTTTTTAAAGGCAATAATGAGAATTCAATAAGTAGATTAATGGATCCTGATACTATTGCAGATATTACACTAAGGGAAGGTATCTATGAGTATGACCCTGACTTAGAGGGGATTTATGAAGAAGCAGACAAACTTGTTTTTTATGAAGTAAACGAGGGTGTATATTTAACACTTGATTTAAATGATACTCAAAAGACCTCTGTACACTACTTTGACAATAAAATAGCTGATTCATTAGAGAATTTTATAAAAAAAGTTGATGAAGACAATGAATACTTTTTTGATATTTGAGGATGAAGTTTACCAAAACGGCTTTAAAGAAAGGAAGAGTAGATATGCCCCAGTGGAAAGAATTATTGATAGAAGTAGAAAAAATTGAAATTAAATATGATAGTTCACTTAGGAATCCTGTATCAAATTCAGAAATTATTAAAATGAAACAAACCATTCAGAAGAGACTAGGAAACATTATTATTCCTGAGTCGTATATTGACTTTCTAAAGAATGTAAATGGATTAGACTTTAACGGATTAGTAATCTATGGTGTTGATGAAACGCTACTTGATAACGAAGGAGATGAAGAGGTTCAGGGGTTTATTGAAACAAACGAGCTTTGGTATGAAAATGATTGGCAAAAGCAATACATATTTTTGGGGGATTCTGATACTGCATGGTTTTGTTACGACCTAAATGAGAGAGTATATGTAGAACTTGATAAACCCTCTGGAACTTTAATTCAGTTCTTTTATAGTTTCGATTCTATGTTGAGTGATGCACTTGAAGCAAGCCTTCTGTAATTCTATAAGTCGAAAGTTATAAAGAAGGATCATATAATGCTGGGATTGGGTGACTAGAACAAAGAAAAGCATTTAATTGTCCAATATAGGCAACAAATGCTTTTTTGTTAATAAACCAAAACACCATTCACAACAAAAAGCATTGGGCTATCAATTAGGTATCATACATAAGTGGATAACAAGGGGACGAGAAGCTTTAGGAGGGAATTTAAAATGAGTATTTTGCCTGAGAAATTAGATCAAGTTCTAGGAGAGGACATTTATAAACGTGAAGATAAAAGTAAAGTAAATGAGGCTTTAAATAGTTTAGAAGTAGATGTATCAGTTACATTCCGTGAATTCTATTATTATTATGCTGGACCTTTTTGGGAAGAGTTTGTACCTTTTGAGTTACTTGATATCGTAGATGAAGAGAATAATATTGAGTCGTATACATTTATTTCCCGAGAAGAGCGTGGCTTTACGAAAAAGTATTTAATTTTAAGGCGAAATTTCAGCAAATGCTGTATTAGTCCTTGATACTGTAACGGATAAAGTCTTTATGGTGAATTTTGAGGACGGGGATGAGCTGCTTTTAAAAGGAGAATTAAAAGAAACGTGGCCTACATTTTATGAATTTTTAAAAGCATATTTTAACTGTTAGTAGAAGAAGAAGTTCTGCCGATTATCTAAGACATGCCTTCAGGTTTAAGTGAAAATTAAATGGGAAGATAAAATGTATTGGGAAACGTTGGTAGTTTGCCTGAAATGTGCATAAAAGGATGTGGTTATAAATGAATAATGAAAGACATCTTAAATCAGAAACTCCAATATTAGGAACAGACCATACTATTTTAGATTTCTGGAAATGGGGATTTTCAAATATTCTAACAAACAACCTAAGGGGAATTTTTGCTGAGTTTTTAATTGGAACTGCTCTTGGCTGTTTAAATCAATTACGAGTTGAATGGGATGCATATGATTTAGTTTATAAAGGCATGAAAATCGAGGTGAAATCTTCTGCATATATCCAAGCATGGCATAAGGAAAAATATTCAAACATCAGTTTTAGTATTGGGGCAAAAAAAGAATATGATTATACAACAAATAAATATAACCCGACCGTAAAACGGAATGCTGATATATATGTCTTTTGTTTACTAAAAGAGAAAAACTTAGAATTAATTGAACCATTAAATACGGCACAATGGGAATTTTATTTAGCATTAACTAAAGACTTAGATATATATTTTCCTAATCAAAAAACAATATCTTTAAATTCACTAAAAAAAATAGCTCACTCAAGTACATATGAAGAATTAAAACAGATAATAGATGGTCTATTGTAAGAGTTTTTTTACGATTCTTGGTGTTTTGGAATAATAACAATTAAGGATAATTAAGATAAATAATATATCAGCATAAATGGTCTTTTAAGAAATATGTATTATAAAAGATAAAGACTTACTAAAACTACTTGATGAAGTAAGAATAGAATATATTTTCCTATCTGATAAAATAGTTGAAGAGAAAACTATCGCCTATAGAAACAAGCCAGAGTAATGTATTATTGTTCAACGATTTATTGAATATTTAATTTAGATCTAAAGAATTCTCTTATTTATATAAGCACAGTCAGGAGCAAATCATGGACATCGAGAAAAAGCTAATTGTCAATTCAGACAAGGGTAATTTATTAAATGAATTAATCTCTTCTATAAAGGAGTGTGAAAAGTTTTATTTCAGCGTGGCCTTTATTAATTATAGTGGTCTTCAGTTGTTGTTGGATACTTTCAAAAACGCGGAAAAAAGGGGCGTTAAGGGGAAGATTATTACTTCTACTTATCTGAATTTTACTGAAGCGAAGGCTTTAAAGAAAATAAATGAGTTTAGTAATATCCATTTGAAGGTTTTTGAAACAGATAAGGCGATTGGTTTTCATACGAAAGCGTATATTTTTGAATTTAAGGATAGTTATAAGGTGATTATTGGTTCTTCTAATATTACTCAAAGTGCACTTAAGAGTAATATTGAGTGGAACGTTGAGATCATTGCTAAAGAGGATGCTCAATTTCTGAAAGATGTTTTAAAGGAATATGATGGCTTATGGAATAGTAGTGTTGTAGCCGATGACAATTTCATTAGTAAGTATGAAGAGTTTTTGAGTAAATTAAAGGGCTTTACGAATACTCAGCAATTTATTTATGAAAGCTCTGAATATATTATTCCTAATAACATGCAAAAACGTGCAGTTGAAAACCTTGAGAGAATTAGATCGTTTGGGGAAAAGAAGGCCTTAGTTATAGCAGCAACAGGGACGGGTAAAACGTATATGTCTGCTTTTGACGTAAAGGGATTCAAGCCTAAAAGATTGTTGTTCATTGTACATAGAGAAGAAATATTAAAAAAAGCAAAAGAGACCTTTGAAAAGCTCCTTCCGAATGAAAAACTGACATTTGGATTACTGACTGGGAATCAAAAGCAAAAAAATGCTGATTATATTTTTTCTACCATACAAACTTTGTCTAAATGCTACGAGGAATTTAAACGAGACGAATTTGATTATATTATTTTTGATGAGGCTCATCATGCGACAAGCCCTAGCTATCAAGCAGTGCTAGAATATTTCGACCCACATTTCACATTAGGGATGACAGCTACTCCAGAGAGAAGCGATCAACAAAATGTTTTTGACCTATTTGATAATAATGTTGCGTTGGAAGTTCGTTTACATGAAGCTTTAGAGGATGAACTGGTTATTCCATTTCATTATTTTGGTATTACCGACATTGAGGGAATTGATTTAAGTGATGTAGATATTGACGATGTAGCGGAGATAACGAAGCGATTAAAGGTTAACGAGAGAGTCGACTTTATTATTAAGAATATGAATTTCTATGGCCATGACGGGGACAAAAGAAAAGGTCTAGGTTTTTGCGTAACCGTTGAACATGCACAATATATGGCACAAGAATTTAATAGTAGGGGTATTCGAAGTATTTGTTTATCTGGAAATGACTCAGTTGAACTAAGATCACATTATATAAATAGATTAGAAGATGATCAGGATGACTTAGAATTTATTTTTACGGTTGATATTTTTAATGAGGGTGTTGATATTCCTTCTGTAAATACCGTATTAATGTTAAGACCTACTAATTCTCCGATCGTTTTTATTCAACAGCTAGGACGAGGGCTTCGTAAACATAAAGAAAAGAGTTTCCTAACAGTCCTTGATTTTATCGGGAATCATAGTAAATCGTTCTTAATTGCCATCGCTTTGAATGGTAGTCGATATTATGATAAAGAGAGTTTGAAGGTTGCTATTGCAACTGGCTTTGCAAATATTCCAGGGTGTACGCATATTCAAATGGATAAAATTTCTGAAGAACGGATATTAGCGCAAATTGATAAGGAAAACTTTAATTCTTTGAAGTATTTGAAGGAAGAGTACTTTGAGTTTAAGAAAATGAATCAAGGTAAAACTCCTTTATTATTAATGGATTATATGAAATTTGATGGAGCTCCAGATCCGATTAAGTTTATTAATCGCGAAAAAACATATTTGCAATTTGTAGCAAAAGTAGAAAAAGAAGATTCCTTGAAAAGGCTATTACTAGACGAAGCTTTTGAAGGAGTATTAAGGGAATTATCGAGTAAGCTACCTTTAAAGCGAGTGTATGAATTTGCGATTGCTAAATATCTATTGGACCATAATGAGATTTCTTTAGAAACCGCAAAATGTGAGATATTGAAGTTGGTTAAAGAGGTAGATGAAGATAGTATATTGCATGCCTTGCAGTGTCTAAATCAGGATTTTTATGATCCTGGTCAGAAAAAGAGGAACTTGAAGTTATTTGCTCTTGAAAATGGTCATTTAACTAAGACAGCTTCTTATCAAAAGGTTCTACAGAATGATGAATATAGAACGTATATCGAAGATCTTATTATTTATGGGATCTTTAGATATGAAAAGGAATTTAAAGAAGACTACTATGGTGTGCCACATTTGAAGCTGTATGAGCAATATCAAATGGGTGATGCCGCATTACTATCAAATTATCGCAAAAGCCACAGTGCTTTTAGGGGTTCTGGTCTACTTTCAAATGGAAATGACTATTTCTTATTTATTGATTTGCACAAGGAAGAAGATATTAAAGAGAGCATTAATTACCACGATGAATTTATAAACGAACGCATTTTTCAATGGCAGACACCAAATAGTACAGCCCCAAGTTCTGAGAGAGGAAAGAATATTGTTTTCAATCAGGATAGAGGGATACATTTACATTTATTTATTAGAAAGTATAAAGAAATAGATGGTAAGACAGAGCCTTATATTTACATCGGGAAGGGTAACACCGTGGAATATGAAGGGGAAAAGCCGATTACCGTTACAATGGAATTAGACAATGAAGTTCCAGCTAGTTTATATACGGAGTTCACTAAAAGAGTATAGTCTTCTCATTTGAGAAGACTATTTTTTTCATTTATTAATTGTTCCACAGCTGGAATGTCAGCAGGAGCCCATTTTAGAGAACTTAAATTCTCTCGCTTTAACCATATCAGTTTAGAATGCTCATTGGCAGTTGGGGTACCTCCAATGATTCTACATTTTATAGACAGTAGGTTAATGATGAAGGTTTCATATTCATGCGTATTATCATTAAAGATTGAAGCATCTGTTTCAACCTGACATTGTAATTCCTCATCAATCTCTCTTTTTAAAGCAGTAAAAATATCTTCCCCCTTTTCTACTTTTCCACCTGGAAATTCCCACATGTTCGGGATGCTCATTTCTGGAGAGCGTAACGCACATAGTATTTCATCATTTTCATTTTCAATAATGGCTGCAACTACTTTAACTTGCTTTTTCATGTTATCCTCCTATAGGTTTGCCCTATGTAATCATACCATTACGGTATGTATAATTAAAAGAAACTGAAAGGGAATAAAGAATAGAACAGTAAGATTGAAAGGCACTAAGACTCTTGATAAAGTGATTGTTTTTCTTGAGCAAGTTAATGTTAGAATTATTCATATATATAGATTTTTTGAATGGCTTCTGTAGAAGAAGTCCAGAGTATTGAAAACGCATTAATCTTTAATAAATAATACAATATAGAAGATTAATGCTTTAGGGGATATTACCTTCTGAATTAATGAGGAAGGGTAAGTTATGGTAATTAGTGACAAAAAATGTTAATCGAGTTTTTTTGATGACTCAAAGGGTATCATCAAAAAAAGAACAATTAGCTATTTTGACGGAGAGTTTAATGATTCACAAAAAAAAGAGGAGTTATTCTATGTCGACAAAATATGTAGTAAATAACAGTACTGTAGAAACAGTTCTTAGTTGGGTAAACGCTGGTGAAATCGCAATACCCGAAATTCAACGACCGTTTGTTTGGAATGCGTCCAAAGTACGTGATTTGATGGACTCATTATATCAAGGTTATCCTGTTGGATACCTTATTACATGGAAAAATCCAGATATAAATTTAAAAGATGGTACCACATCTCATGGTAAAAAGATTTTAATTGATGGTCAACAGCGGATCACGGCCTTAACAGCTTCATTATTGGGTCATCAAGTAGTAGGAACCGATTTTAAAAAAAAGCGAATTCAAATTGCTTTTCATCCATTAGATGAACGTTTTGAGGTCTCAAACTCAGCTATACGAAAAAACCCTGTTTGGATTCCAGATATTTCATTATTTTTTCAATCAGACTTTAAGTTCTTTGACTTTGTTCGTGGATACAGTGAGCAGAATCCAGATGTTGATGTAAATAAGATAGGTAATGTTATTGATCAATTGACAAAAATTCGCTATAGCAGCTTAGGTATTATAGAATTGTCACATGAATTAGATATCAAAACAGTGACAGAAATATTTATTCGTATTAATTCTCAAGGTGTTGTATTAAGTCAAGCAGATTTTGTAATGTCAAAGATTGCTGTAAATGAAAAATATAACGGAATTCATATCCGTAAAATGATTGATTACTTCTGCCATTTGGCAACGCATCCTGCAGATTATGATTCAATTGTACAAAACGATAGGGAATTCGCAGAAACAGATTATTTTCAAAAGCTTAAATGGATAAAAAACCATACAGAATCTTTATATAAACCAGAATATAATGATCTTTTAAGGGTAGCCTTTACCTTAAAATTTTTAAGAGGTAAACTTTCTGATTTAGTTAGTTTATTATCGGGAAGAGATTTTGAAACTAGAGAATATAATGAAGATATAGCAGAAGCTTCATTTAAGAGATTAGAAGAGGGTGTACTCGCATTCGTAACAGAGACAAATTTTAAACGCTATCTAATGATAGTAAAGTCAACGGGCATTATACATAAAAGTTTAATTCGTTCGCAAAATGTGCTTAATTTCGGATATATCCTTTATTTATTACTGAGACAGAAAAATATTGAAAATGCTGAAATTGAAAGTATAGTTCGTAGATGGATAGTTTTATCAATATTAACAGGGCGATACTCCGGCTCAGCCGAGTCTATGTTTGAATTTGATATACGACGCTTTGAACAAGCTCAGGACCCAAAACAATATGTTAAGCATACAGAAGAAGGTGAGTTATCAGAGGCATTCTGGTCAAATATTTTAGTCTCTCGTCTTAACACATCAGTTTCAAGTAGCCCGTTCTTTCATTTGTATTTAATGGCGCAAATTAAGAATAATGATAAAGCTTTTTTATCTAAAGCTATAGAGGTACGGTATTTAATTGAAGAAAGAGGAGATATTCATCATATTTTCCCAAAGAAATATCTTCAAAAGAATGGTTTTACAAATCGTAATCAATATAATCAAGTAGCTAACTATGTTTATATCCAACAAGAAATTAATATCGCTATAAGAGATAAAGCACCTGAAGTGTACATGAAAGAGATAGAGGAACAATGCTGTACCAAAAATAAGAACTATGGTGGAATTATCGATGAAAATGCGTTACTGGCTAATTTAAAAAGTAATTGCGTTCCATTATCTCTTTTTCATATGAATGCTAATCAATACGAAGCTTTTTTAGAAGAAAGACGAATTTTAATGTCCAAGAAAATCCAAGAATATTATGAACAACTTTGAGAATAAGTTAACTTTAGAAGAATGAAACATCTACTTAGTTAATTTTTGTTTAGATTTAGTTTATGAAATTAGGGGGTTAATGTATGCCAGTCCACAATAAATTAGTTCGTGATCGTATTCCAGAAGTGATTGAAGCTGCAGGTAAGAAGTTTACAACAAGAGTGTTAGATGAGAAGGAATACATAGAAGAATTGAAAAAGAAGAGCTTTGAAGAGTTACAGGAATATGTAGAGACAGAAAGTAAAGAGGATGCGATTGAAGAGTTGGCCGATGTGCTAGAAATCCTTCATGCGCTCGCTGAGTATCATGGGGCTTCTATCGAGGAAGTGGAGAAAGTAAGGAAGATCAAAGCAGACAAACGAGGAGGATTTAAAGAAAAGATTTATCTGATTGCGGTTGAAGATGAGTAAGGTCCAATTAATTACCAGTCCCACACCATGCAGCGGCATCGCAACTAAATTTTTATAAAGGATGGTTTGATTGAACCAATTTATTATAGATAAACCTTCTTTAGATTCTTATTTTCGTGGAGTTATTCTATTTGGTAAAAATGCTGCAAGTTATAAATTTGCTTTAGGAAAAAGCTTAATTGAACTGACCTCACAAGGAACGGATTTTGTATCTGAGAAGGATTTAGCGATTCCATTTATCAAGTATACAAACGAACATGTTCAAAATGGTACAAAACAAACTACTTCTAACAGCAGTGGTTATTTTGATGCCTTCAAAACGTATAACGAAGGTTCAATAAGTATTGATGAATTGGTGAAGCTTACACTTAACAATCCTTTTAAAAACGTTATTGATAGGTTCCATGTTGTGAATGATACTGTACTTGATATGAAGTTTTTTGAAAAGACAACAAGAAACGGTGCGAAAGGGATTGTATTAACCGATAATGCTTTTAAGCTTGAAAAACAAAGCAATTTCATTGATCTAGTTAGTGAAACAGAAGCACGTTGGAGATTAGTTGAAACTGCTTGGACATTAAAAATGAATCCAGCTATGTTGAATGTTAGATATGATAATGATAAGGATATATTCTACATTAATTCACAAAATGAACTTCATAGAAGAATTGATATTACTTCATCAAGGGAAGCATTAAACGGATATCAACGTGGAAAGTGTTTTTATTGTAACAATAAGATAAGTATTGATCCTTTAGCTGTTGATTTGGCTGATGTTGACCATTTCATACCTTTCTCGTTACAAACTTATACAATTACTGATCTGAACATTAATAGTGTTTGGAATTTGGTATTAGCATGTAAGGATTGTAACAGAGGAGAACATGGGAAATTTGCTAAACTTCCTGTATTAAAATATCTTGAAAAGCTTTATGACAGGAATGAATATTTTATTAATAGTCATCATCCTTTGAGAGAAACGTTGTTAAATCAGTGTGGAAAGAAACCACAAGACCGGCGAAAATACTTAAATGATATTTTCAATTACGCATTAAATACATTGTTGTTTACATGGGAACCAAAAATAAAGCTTGTATAAACTGTGAAGCACTCCATAAAATTTGGAGTGCTTTTTTAATTCATTTGGTAGTGAATTTTATTCCAATATCCTTTGGTTTTAGAGATAATGATTGCTACTATGCCTATGTCTAAGTGGAGTGGCAGCTCTAAAGGGTTAATTTCTTACGAAGATGATATTTTTTAAGCTGAATTTTGATATAAAACAGATGATCAGAGGATTTTGTTTAATATGACTAAGGATATTTGTGAATATCGACTTCATTATCACTTTGAGAGGAAGGCAAAATAAAAGAACCCATCCCTGTTACTTTTTCCTGGATTTTCTCTTTAAACGATTGTTTCTCTAGCGCATTTAAAGATAATGGTTTAATGATTGTCATTTAAAATCCTCCTTATAATTTTTTACCTTACAATTCTATAAGGGAGGATTTACTAACTTTTTTACAACCTATCTGAAGTTTTATTTAGATTAGTTTACAAAACCTTGCACAATTTGGGAAATCATAAAAACCAACAAACTTAGAATAATAGCTCCGACCAAAATATTATAGCCTGATATGAAATCATTATAGAAACCAATTGTTCCAATCAATAAAAAAATCAGAATAAAAACATATGATATAGAGAGAGAAACTAGAATTTTACGAAAAATACGTTGATCTGCAACAACGTAACTACTGTTCCACTTATCATTTTTTTTCTCGACTAAGAAATTAATTATTTGATAACCGATAACAAGAGAAGCTATGCCCCACATAACCCAGAAATTACTTCCTGATTCATCTACCAAAATTGAATAACATGAATATCCAAAGCCTAAGAATAAGCATATATACCCAACTAAAATCATCCACTTTTTCAAACGCATAAAGATCCCTCCTGAATTTAATCTGTTTTTTCTTCTAAAAAGAATAATTTATCGATTGGTTCATTTAATACAGCAGAGAGCATCAAAACAATTCCTATTGAGGGTTCGTATTTTTGTTTTTCCAAAGCAACAATGGTTTGTCTGTGTACACCTATTCGATCCGAAAGTTCTTCTTGAGTAAAATCATGTAATCTTCGAAAATATCTCACGTTGTTTTTTACTTTTCCTCTTTTCAAATTCTCCACCTCTTATGTATAGCATTATATACAAAATGGATTGAAAATAATACATTTTAAAGAATAAAAGGAATTGAATTGGAGATAAAGAGAAAAAAATAGAGTATATAATAGTTGGTTTAAAGTGTTAGACAAGAAGATAAAAATAATAAGCAGGTCGTGCCAGACCTATATCATCAAAAGAAAGAGACATCCCACCCGGATGTCTCTTCTCTTTTTATAAACTAATCACACTCATCATCCCCTCATGCGTAGCTTCCTCTATCGTCCGCGGACCAAGGCAATCCCCAATCTGTTTCACAATAGGTGCATGGCCTTTCATTTCTTCGAATAGTTCTGTATTGGGAATGCGGCCAAGGGAGAGGACGATGGAGTCCCAGTTTGTTAGTTCTTGTTTTTGTTGGGTGAATAGGTTCCGGATGATGACGTGATCTTTTTTGATTGCCCCGATGTCGTAATGGGGTAGGAGTGTGACGTTTAGGTTGTATAGTTTTTTTAGGTATTCGTTCCTGAGATATTGGTGAACGGTTTCGCCGATGTGCAGTCTTGATGATATGAGTGTGACCTGGTGGCCTTTTTCGGCTAGGTAGATGGCTGCTTCCATACCGGGCCAGTCGCCGCCAAAGTCGAATACGAGTACGTTTTCCCCGACTTTTTTGGTTGAGCTGAAGAGGTCATCACTCATGATGATCCTTGGGTCATCGATTCCTTCGATGGCTGGTGTATAGGGACGTGAGCCTGTTGCACAGATGATGGCGTCCGGTTTTGATTCGGATATTTCTTGGGCGGTTGCTTTTTTGCCTAATTGCACATTTATATTGCTTCTCATCAGTTTCCGGGAGTAGTTATCGAGCATCGACTCTGCAAGTTCATGCCGCATCGGTGCTTTGCGCATGGTGCGAAGCAGGCCGCCGATTGATTTGCTTTGATCGATCAGTGTAACAGAGTGACCTAGTGAATCCGCGGTTATGGCTGCCTGTAATCCGCCAGGTCCTGCGCCGATGACGAGGACATTTTGTTTGCTTCTCTTTTTCTTCAATTCTGGTAAAATCCATGCTTCTTTACCTGTTGTCGGGTTTTGGACACAGCCAATCGGCAGTCCTTTATGATAGTGACCGATACAGGCTTGTAAACAGCCGATGCATGCATCGATTGCCTGCAGGTCGCCACTTTTTGCTTTGTTGGGCATGTCTGGGTCGACGATTAAGGCCCTGGTCATTCCGACGACATCGGCTTTTCCGGTTGATACGATCTGCTCCGCTTCAACGGGGTCGACGATTCTATTACCGACAAAGACCGGTACGGCTCCTGCCATCCTGATTTTGAATCCATGTGGTGATAAGTAAGCGTGCTTTATCGGTGATGGCGGCACGATATGTGTTGATCCCTCGAAGGTACTTGAATCTCCGGCAGTGACATTAATGAAATCCAATCGGACTTTTTCCGCGAGATATTCGACGATTTGCACGGAATCCTTCATCGTCGTCCCGTCCATCGTCAGTTCATCTGAACTCATGCGAATGCCGACGGTAAAGTCTTCCCCGACTCTTTCCCATACCTTCTCCAATATTTCCACGATGAATCGCATCCGATTTTCAAATGATCCGCCATAGATATCCTTACGCTTATTTGTATGCTGTGACCAAAACTGGGCAGGAAGATATCCGTGTGAACAGCAAATTTCCACTCCATCCAGTCCGCCTTCCTTTGCCAGATGTGCTGAATGGGCGAACCCTTCAATCACGCCTTCAATATCCTCCAAACTCATTGGTTTTGGCATCACGCCAAAGCGCAGGCTGGGAACGGCCGATGGCGCCCATGCCGCATTTCGGTAGTCGCTCGATACGACTTCCCGTCCGCCATGGAATAGCTGCGAGAAAACCTTCGTTCCATACTTATGGAGCGTTTCGGAAAGCTCTTTGTAGGCATCGACAATTCTTTGGTCATATCCTGCGATCGTTTTGGACGTAAGCATGCCGGATGGATGTACGGATGCCGCTTCAAGGATGATTAATCCGACGCCCCCTTTAGCACGGGCTTCATGATAGGCGACCATATCCGAAGTGGGGATTCCGTCCGTGACATGATTTGTTTGATGTGCTGTACTTAAGATCCGGTTTTTTAATTCAGTAGCACCAATCGTTAATTGGGTAAACAGATTCTTGAATTGAGCCATATACATGACCACTCCCTAATGTTAGATAGAATGAGAGTATAGAGAGCATCCATTCGCCCCCTAGCTATCCCTATACAGGTTCAATATGCAATAACCATGCCGTTTGGGGGAATGTGGTTTCATAATCGTTTATTTACTTGGATAAAGAGGGGTATGGCTCATGGGTATCGTATTTTATAGATAGATAACTGAACCTTTTTTGAAAAGTGGTGATTCATAAAAGGTTCAGTTCTGAATTTGTTGATTTAGAGACATTCGTCGCTTACGAAAATGACACTTAGCTATTTTCGTATCAAAAAGTGTAACAAAATCGGTTCGTAATCAAAATATGGGGTGATGTGATGGAAGTGAAAAAGGAATCACTAATTGTATTTTCCGATATTTCTATTTTGGATGTAAAATCCTTGCTGAAAATTAATTCTTCACCTTTTATTGTCATGAAAAATCACTTGGAAATCCTCGGCATATTGGATGAAGGTTTCTTTTTGAAGAGATTGGATAGCGATGGCGATAATCAGGAAATCACGGCTTATCTCAATACATCGTTTGTCGTCGTTGATGAATTAGATAAGCTAGGTGAAGAGGATATGAGCACCTATGATTTTGTGATTCAACATGGCGATAACCAATATAGCTGCCATCCGATTTCCGAAGTCAGGGAAATGCTGCTTAAAAAGAAGATGAAGAGCTTAATCAGTCTAAATGAATCACTAAAGAAAGAGCTGGAGGTGACAAGAAAGAAGGTAAAGGAGCTCACGCAAATCCTGCATTCCAGCTATGATGAAATTTTCGTGACGGATGCGAACGGGGACACGCTATTCGTGAGTGAAGCGTGCAAGAAGCTTACAGGGCTGCCGCCGGAGGCCTTTATTAATAAGAACATTAATGAGTTAGTTGAAAAGGGATTGATCGTCAATTCAGTTACATTAAAAACGATGAAAACGAAAGCGATCCATTCGGCGGAGCAAACCTATCCGCATGGATTGACGGTATTCAGCACAGCGAAGCCGATTTTTGATGAAGAGGGGAACTTATATAGAATCGTTTCGAATTCCAGGGATATCACGGAATTGGTTGAGATGAAGAGTCAATTGAACAGAGTGAACCTTAGGAACCAGCGGGCCCAGCATGAAAATTCGAGAACCGTTTCGTTCAATAACTTCATTACAAATTCGGATAAGATGGTAAAGGTTTTGGAATTAGCTGAAAAAGTCGCCCCGATGGATTCTTCCATCTTCATTCATGGAGAAACCGGAGTCGGAAAAGGGGTTTTAGCAAGGGTCATTCATGATCTCAGCAGCAGAAAGGATAAGAATTTCATTCAAGTGAATTGCGGCGCGATTCCATCGGCTTTAATTGAGTCCGAGCTATTTGGCTACGAAAGCGGTGCATTTACGGGAGCTAATAAGCACGGGAAAAAGGGGCTTGTTGAGAGTGCTGATGGCGGCACATTGTTTCTTGATGAAATCGGGGAAATGCCGCTCGACATTCAAGTGAAAATCCTGCATTTGGTCCAGGATCGAACATTCATGAAGGTGGGAGGAACGAAGGAGAAAAAGGTGAATATCCGCATCATCTCCGCCACGAATAAAGACTTGAAGCAAATGATCAAGAATAATCAGTTCCGCGAAGATTTATATTATCGGCTGCATGTCGTTCCAATGGAAATACCGCAGCTGCGTGAGCGGAAGGAAGATATCTTATTATTAACCAATTATTTTCTGAAGAAATTCAATGAAAAATACGGTCAATCCATCACGATCGATGATCATTCCAAGTTAATTCTGCAGCTGCAGGATTACCCGGGCAATGTTCGGGAGTTGGAAAATGTAATTGAACAAATCGTCGTGACGGCTAGAAAGCCTATCGTAACGATAGAGGATTTGCCTTCCGATTTAACCTACAAAGATACGGCGCTGGTCAATTTAACAGGAATCATTCCCTTGAAAAAAGCATTAGAGGAAACGGAAAAGCAATTATTGTCACAGGCCCTTTCCACCTATAAATCAACCAGAAAAATGGCCAAGGCCCTGGGGGTCAGCCAAACGACGATCATGCGCAAACTGGGCAAATACCAATTTAGCTATCAGGACGATTAATAATAAATTAACCTCTATTGAAATCTGAATATTCAAAAACTTGGTATGGATATTGCATATTTAATGATTGATTATTTCTATTATGATAAGGGGGTCAAGAAATGGGCGAGCTGATTTTCTCTTTAAGCTATGGGGGTTCCTTAATTGTCATGGGGTGGATCACGAAGGTTTTCCTAGTAAGAATGAAAAGAAATCAAGAAGAAATAAAAGCAAAAGATCCGATTGAAAAGGTGGGGATGTAAGTGGCCTTTCTCCTTGGTATCATTATTTCCTTTTGTGTTTACGTCTCGATTGGCATCTTTTTATTCAGGAAAGTGAAAAGCTCAGAGGAATACTATGTTTCTGGTCGAAGCGGAAACACATTGATGATTACGGGTACGCTTGTTGCCTCTTTCCTAAGTACGGTATCCTTCATGGGGGAAGCGGGATTTTCCTATGAAGGGTATCCGATCCTGCTGCTTATCCTCGTGATTTTTAATGCAAGCGGCTATATATTCGGAGTGTTCCTGTTTGGCAGGTATTTAAGAAGAAGCAAATCATTGACCGTTCCTGAATTTTTTGGTAATCGCTTTCATTCAAAGAAGGTAAGGCTGGCAGCTGCGATCACGACGATTCTCGGTATCGCTGCATACTTAGTTGCCGTTACTCAAGGGGCAGCCGTTTTATTGGCCGAGGTTTCTGGTGTTTCCTATCCAATGGCCCTGGTGATCATGTGGGTCGTGTATTCATCCTTCACCATTCTCTCAGGGGCGAAGGGGGTCATGGTCAATGATACCGTGATGTTCTTTTTATTCTCAATCGCAACATATCTAAGTTTTCCTTATATCATCAAATCCGCAGGCGGTTTTCCTGATGCCGTTATGAAAGCGGCAAACCTGGCTGAACGGCCTGATTTATTAAGCTGGCATGGCATTACCGGACCTGCCGCAACGATGGGCACTCCTTGGGAAGCATTGGCCTGGGCCGTCATCATGGGCTTGGTCTGGGGCATTGTCATCGCCGTGAGTCCATGGCAAAGCAGCCGATATTTAATGGCAAAAAATGAACACGTAGCCATCCGGGCCGGCGTTTGGGCAACGATATCCATTTTGACCGTCTATTTGTTTCTTCATATCAGCATATCGACAATCACCACCATTAAAGCGGATATCGCCCCGACGGAAAAGGTATTCATTTGGGCAGCGATGAATATTGTCCCGACATGGCTTGGAGTCATCATTGTCAGCGGCATCATGGCTGCGGCATTATCATCCTGTTCGAGCTTCCTTCAGATTATAGGAAGCAGCATTACACGGGATATCATGGAACAATCGCGTAAAAAGGAATACACAGATCATCATCTATTACGGGCCAGCCGCATTTCCATGGTTGTGATCAGCTTGATCATCTTATTGATTGGATTGTTCCAGCCGCCTGCCGTCATGTGGATCGGCTACTTTGCGGCTACATTATTTGCGGCATCATGGGGACCGATTGCCATATCAAGCGTATTTTCAAAGAAGGTAACGAAGGAAGGCGCATTTTGGAGCATCGTATTCGGCTTCGTTGGCGTGATACTTGGAGAAAGTCTCGGCATGTTCGGAATCAGCCTTCCCGTTTACCTCAATCCTGTCATCATAGGTTTAATCTTAAGCATAGGCGCACTTATCATTGGCTCCAAGTATGGAACGATCACCATCGAAGAAAGGGAGTTTCAAGCAAATATCCTTCAAACCCCGATTGAAATAGACGAGCAAAAAGAAATGAACATCACCCGCAGATACCCAGCCTATTTAATGATCAGCGGCGTCATGATCATCATGGTTACACTGGTGTTTTATTATTGGCCGATCAATATGAATTGATTGAGATGGCAGGGGAGATTCCCTGTCATTTTTTTTGTAACTAGCTAAATTTCAAACTATGTATCACTATTACTATCTTCCTGAGAATATTCACTTAAAAATTGGAGTATGATATCCTTATATTAACATAAACCAAAAACAGCCCCATGCTGGAACATGAGGCTGACCACTAGCAAGAGTGGTTGGTCACAACTAATAACTTTTAATCAGAAGAATCAGAAGAAGAACCATTGCCATCTTCGTGGGATGTGTGGTTCTTTTTCCGTTTCTTGACGAACGCAGATAGGATAAGATTGGTTGCTACCAAGCGCTCCTTCCGGAATACTCTCTAATCTTAGGTATTCACTTCAGCTGTTCGAGTACAACAACTTTGTCCCATTCTTTGTTTTCATAATCGGACTCTTCCCAACCCACGCGGAATATGTCGCCATAGTTTGGATGGAATCCCATGGTAGTAAATACCTCTGTTTGATAGTAAATGCCTTCGCCCTTGCCCTCTATTTTCTCGCCACGGATATGCCCATTTTCGATTTCACTGATTTCAAATGTCTCGGTAATGATATTCTCTTCACCCTCATTAGCCATACGCCTTTCTTTACCCATATATACCTCTGATGTTTGCTTGTCCAGTTGTATTACTGGCATTTCCTTGATTTTCGCTAGACGGTTTATTTCAGCAATAATCTTTTGGTCTTGCTTTTTATCTTGCATTTCGTCCGCATTATGAAAACCAATTGCGTATCCCCCACCTAAACCTACTAATGCCCCTGCTACTGTAAAAGCTAATACTGTCTTCTTCATATGTATTTCCACCTTTTCTATTGCTCTTACCTACTTAATTATTAATAATATCATGCAAAACTTGATTAAGATAATTACTTTTTAGGGAGTGGAATTTTGAAATCAAAACAAGAAAGAACAGCCGACGTCAGGCTGTCCTCTTCAGTCTCCCCATTACCTTCATGATACGTGCCTACCAACCTCTGATAAAAAAACTCAAGAGTTATTAATCATCCATTATATAAAACAAAAAATCATTGACTATTGGAAATATCCTGGTTAGAATAGGGGCAAGATTTGAAAGGAGCGATAAACGTGGCATTTTTACAATTATACTGATATACACATATATTATGGAAAAAACCACTTTTTATAAGGGGTTATTTGCTGTGTGTATAGGATGGATATGTTGTAGAGGGTTTGTCGTTCTGCTGGATATCTATGCCATTTTTCCGTACACAGAGCCCTTCTGTGTACTTTTTTGTTTTGGAGGGATTTAACTTGATGATGTTACTTTTTTATTGATGCGAGTTTGGGAGTTGAGCTCATATTAGAAGATCGTTCAGCGGTGACTATAAAATAGGGGGAATGTACATTGCAATTTCTATTATTCTTTTGATGCGGGCTTGAAATAGAAGCTCGTATCGATCCAAGCTATCGATACGAAATCACAAATTTCGGAGGTAGCGAATATGGAACAAATATGTTTTGAATTAGAAAATGTCGAAGTGACTTATTTAGATAAAGAGATATTGAAGATTGATCGGTTGGCTGTACATCAATTTGACCGCATCGGCATCGTCGGGAAAAATGGTACAGGGAAAAGTACGTTATTGAAGTTGCTTGCTGGAGAAATTCAACCGACAAGCGGAAAAGTAAAGGGTTATGTTGATCGCGGCTATTTTGAGCAAGTTGAAGCGCCTGTTGTTGCAGAAGCTGATCCAGCGTTACTGGGAAAATTGGCAGTTCCGCGAAATTCAGGGTCGCTTAGCGGCGGTGAGCAAACGAGGCTGAAGCTTGCCCAATTGTTTACCCACTATAATGAAGCGTTGCTTATCGATGAGCCGACAACCCACTTGGATCAAGACGGCCTTTCGTTTTTACTTGATGAGTTACGCTATTACTATGGGGCGCTTGTCTTGATTAGTCATGACAGGGCTGTACTGGATGAACTCGTAACGACGATCTGGGAAGTGCATGAAGGCGAGGTACATGTATATTCAGGGAATTACAGCGAGTACATGGCACAGAAGCAGTTAAAACGTGAACAACAGACGCAGGCTCATGAACAATTCCTTAAAGAAAAGAGCCGGCTTGAAAAAGCGGCGCAGGAAAAAATGAAAAAGGCTGAAAAAATTGCTCAAGCTGGAAGATTGTCGAAAAAAGAGGCGAATGCAAAACCGAATAAAACGTTTATGACAAAATCGAAAGGCACAAGCCAAAAAGCCGCACAACGCGCAGCGAAGGCAATTGAGCAGCGAGCGGAAAAACTTCAGGAAGTGGAAGCTGTACAAGAGGAAAGGCAAATCGTATTTCGCCAGTCAAAGCAATTGGAATTGCATAATAAGTTCCCGATAATGGCGGACCGGCTGACTCTTCAAGTGGCGGGGAACGTATTATTGGATGAAGTGAGTTTCCAGCTGCCGCACGGTAAAAAAATAGCGATCACTGGCAGCAACGGCAGCGGTAAAAGTACTTTGCTGCACCATATTGCGAATAATGGTGCCGGTTTAACGGTTTCTCCTAAAGCAAAAATGGGTTACTTCCGTCAAATGAGCTATAGATTTGCAAAAGATGAAACGGTACTTCAATTCCTGGGGAATCGCTCGGAATATGATGAAGGATTTTTAAGAAGTGTCCTGCATTCGATGCAGTTTACCGGGACGGATATACTGAAAAGCGTTCAGTCTTTAAGTGGCGGAGAAGCGATTCGCCTCCAGCTTTGTCAGTTGTTTCTAGGGGAATACAACATTCTGCTATTGGATGAACCGACTAATTTTCTGGATATCACTTCCATTGAAGCATTGGAACGATTCATGGCTGGATATGAAGGCACGATCATATTTGTATCCCATGATTCAGCATTCATAAAGCAGGTTGCCGATATTCAGTATCAACTTGAGGAGAAAAAATTGGTTCAAGTGTGATTTTTAACGTTTCCGGAAAAATAAGCCGATGGGATAATTCTGTCGGCTTATTTATATAAGAGTAAACAAACACATTAAGGATGAATCGAAACCGATGTCCCGATCGGAACAATCCTTGATAATTCCTCCACGTCCCGATTATGCATGCGAATACAGCCTTTTGAAACGGCTTTACCAATCGAGCTGGGATCATTCGTTCCATGAATGCCATAATGTTCTTTTGATAAACTCATCCACATCGTCCCGAATGGGCCTCCAGGGTTGGGAGCTTTATTGATAATGATGAACTGTCCTACTGGTGTACCGGACAGCATTCTTCCAACGGCAATCGGATATTGTTTTTGCAGTACTCCATTTTTAAGCAGCCTTAACTTACGAGTATTGACGGACACATCGATCTGAAATGGAATGGTATCAGGAGGGGGAAAACCAGGGATCATGATGGGCTGGCCAATATAAATGACATTTGGATTTATGGTCGGGTTTGCAGCGATGATTTCAGATAGCGGTTTCCGGTAGTCCCTGGATATCTGTGTCAGTGTTTCACCTGGTTTAACTGTATGAATCAGTCTGAACACCTCCATAGGTTATAGTTGTCATGTTTCATTCTATGTGATTTTTCAAAAGTGTTTCGTAACTCGTCATTAGCTGTTATCTGTTTTTAATAAAACTTATTTGTTAAGTAACTAAGCCGAAAAGAAACCGAAATGAACTTTTGATAAAATAAGTTTTTATCGAGATGGATTTTTGTTAGTTAAAGAGGGGGAATAAAGGTGGAGGAACATGTGAAAAAGGCTTTAGTAGAATGGAATGAAGAAATCAGTGATGTGTTAAATGGAATAGAAAAAGAGTATGAAGAAGTTAAGCGTGAACTTCAGGTTTATTCCTATAAATTCAATATTACCAAACAGGTTGTACAATCCACTATAAATGATGAAATTATTCGAAACATCCGCGAGCTCTATCATAAACCTTTTGAACAAAAATTGAATGAACTGAAAGAATCGATAAAAGAGTTGGAAGAAAAGAGAAAGGTTTTTCAAATGTTTGTCGATAAAATCGAAAAGGTTAGTGAAAGAGAAGAAGGAAAACCGCAAATATCAGTCATATAAGGCAGCGAAGAGCAGGATACTCTACCATTCTATACACAAAAATCATGGCAGCGAATATACCTGCTTTTTTTTTGCTGGAATAGCCAAAAGCGTCCCCTTGTTTACCCCAACATCAACCCGGGTACACTATCCTATAAAAAGGAAATGGGGGAATTCTATGTGGAATGCGGTCTTTTGGGGAGGGGTTTCGGGTTCTGCCGTCCTGCTTGGCGCACTTGCCGCCATCCTCATTCCGATCAAGAAAAACATCATTCGCTATATCATGGCCTTTGGTACGGGTGTATTGATTGGCGCCGCGGCATATGAGCTGCTTGCTGATTCGGTGAGTGATGGTGGAATCTGGGCGACGGGGATCGGATTCATAGCAGGGGCCGGCGTGTTTACAGCCTTGGATTTTCTTATTTCCAAAAAAGGTGCGGATAAAAGGAAACGGTCCAATAATAGCTCTTCGAAAGAAGCGGGCCTAGCCATTTTCATCGGGACGGTGATGGATGCCATACCGGAGTCGATCATGATTGGCGCAAGCTTAATAAGCGGCGGCTCGGTAAGCTGGCTTTTGGTCATTGCCATCTTCATCAGTAATATTCCGGAGGGGCTCTCAAGTACGACGGGACTGCTCAAAAGTGACTATTCCAAGAAGAAAATCATGCTGCTGTGGTTTTCCGTCCTGATCATTTCGGCACTCTTCTCGATGTCGGGCTATCTATTCCTCGATCATGCCCCGGACTATGTCCTGGCAGCGATGGCAGCCTTTGCAGGCGGTGGGATTATTGCCATGATCTCCTCAACGATGATGCCTGAAGCATTTGAAGACGGAGGGCCGATCACGGGCATATTCACCGCTGCGGGCCTGCTTATCTCTTTAGTTCTGGATTCGATGTGAGATTGTCCCCTTGGAAGGAAGGGTGGCAATTTTTTTTTGTGGGGAATTTAATAATGTAGAATGAGAAAGTTGTGGTGAAAATGGAAAAAAGCTAATTAATAAACCTAATCTACAAAAGAAAGAGTTTGACATTAATTTTCTTTTACAATTAAGACTTTTGATTTTTAATTTTAGATAAAAGTTCATCCCAATTGGAGGGAACCCTATGTGGGAAAATTCCAAGCTATCTTCATACTCTAATATAAGTGCTTGTAAATCAGTAATGAATCTTTGCCCTTCGTCTTTAGTCAATAATCTTTGAATAATGTATATTGCAGCAAATGCAAATCCGTTATCAAATTGTTTCATTTCTTCTTTAAACAAACGTGGCTTAAAAGTTAACTTTTTATTGTATAAGCGTCCATAATGAGCACAGACATTTCGAACATTGGATAATGTTTGCAACCAACTTTCTAAGTATAGATATGGAACGTTATAATATATTTTTGCTATATGTTTTTTTACATCTTCGCTTAAATTTCTATATAGTTTAGACAGGAAACCAAACGGAGTCACTTCTATTGCCACCCAAATTGGAATTGTTACCATCATAATTTTTGTAATGATGTTCAATAAATAGTTCACCTTTACGACTTTTTTTTATTAAGTTGTTCAATTCATCCAGAGATTCTTTATGATATTTTTCATTTATAAAGTTTTCTTTATCTTTATAGCCCAGAGGACCAAATCTATGGGCAATCTCATAAGAAGTATGAGTTCTGAAGGCTATTTCAATAGTTTCTAATACACTTATAAGCAATACTCTTAATTTACGATCAAATTCATATAATGATAGTAATTTATTAAATGATGCTCCGTTTACATATTGCTCATTATTAATTGGATCTTTTAAAGTAAGTCCGTAAGCAGATAGACGATAATAATTAATCCTTTGTAATGATTTTTCTGTATTTTCAGAATTCTCAACATGCAAATTTTTGTTTCTAAATAATTCTACCTGTTCTTTATACGTAGTGGGGAGTTTTCCAGTCGGCTTATCTTTTTCAGGATTCATGCCTACATTTCTCCTTGAATAAATAAGATGACCCACCTTGGTCCGCATTGTTAAGAGGCGTGGTGGGTTCTGTTACTTTTAACCTATCATTCACTTTATCTAATGTCAAGGAACCAATAAGTAAAATAAGGAAATATTAAATAAACCATCCTAATTACAGATGAATGTTAGGTTTATATGGATGCAATATTTTGGTGATCAAGATTGGCGCAGCTTAATAAGGATCGGTAAGCTGGGGCTATTGGTCATTGCCATCATCAGCAGTCAAATTCCAGAAAGACTTTAAAGTATAGCGAAGGAATCTATCTCGAAAAAGGAATTGTTGGTGTTAAAATATCATTTCAAATCATACACTCTTCATATAGATTTTGGACATTGAGGAGCTGTTGGAAATGAACTTCGAGATGCAAATAGCGAATATGTTAGCTGATAATTTAAAAGGTTTCATAACATTCGTCCGGGAAAATCATGAAAATGAAAACAACTGCTTTTGTTTAAATAAAGATAAATTGTATCAATTGAAGCTTCTTGTTGAGGAGTTTAAGTTTCAAGTGTTGGCCGATGAACTTAAACGGATCAACCGGTTTACCTGGGATGAAAACTATACGCACTTATTAGTTGATAGATTCAGAAAAGGGATGGCAATCATTGAAGAGTACGTTGAAAATAACTACAGCGATTTATTCATTTTCACCGCTAGACTTTACACGTTGAATAGCCTCAGCTTAACCTTTTGCAAGGAGGAAGAATCAATAGTCAGCTAATTAGGGCACCCGCGAAAAAAAGAAGAGCACATAATCTGTGCTCTTCTCAGTTTGTCGACAAAAGGGGTTCGGAATTAAAAAATTCTGAACCCCTT